>CAUPXG010000005.1:0-144864 GCA_963515155.1 Streptococcus oralis
GGTCAATATCTGTACGTCCCATGTGTCCATAAGCCGCTGTTTGACGGTAAATTGGGCGTTTGAGATCCAGCATTTGAATAATTCCTGCAGGGCGAAGGTCAAAGATTTGACGCGCTGCTTTTTCAAGTTTGCTTTCAGATACTGTTCCTGTACCAAAAGTATCGATACGAACAGAAACAGGCTGCGCCACCCCGATAGCATAAGCCAATTGTACTTCTGCCTTCTTAGCAAGGCCTGCTGCAACGATGTTCTTGGCAATGTAGCGAGCTGCATAAGAGGCTGAACGGTCCACCTTCGTCGCATCCTTACCAGAGAAGGCACCACCACCATGACGAGAGTAGCCACCATAGGTATCCACGATAATCTTACGACCAGTCAAACCTGAGTCTCCTTGAGGTCCACCGATTACAAAACGACCAGTTGGATTGATGAAGAATTTGGTTTGCTCATCCAAGTAAGAAGCTGGGATCACCTCTTTGATGACCTTGTTAATCACATCATTGTGAATTTGTTCATTGCTAACTTCTGGGTCGTGCTGAGTTGAAATAACGACTGTATCCACACGTACTGGACGATCATTTTCATCATACTCAACCGTAACTTGTGATTTGGCATCAGGACGAAGATAGCTGATTTCACCAGACTTACGAAGTTCTGCCAAACGACGAACCAACTTGTGACTGAGTGAGATTGGTAAAGGCATGAGTTCTTCAGTTTCATCCACTGCAAACCCAAACATAAGACCTTGGTCTCCAGCACCAATCAAGTCAAGCGGATCTTGATCTGCATTTCCACGAACTTCCAAGGCTTCGTTAACACCTTGAGCGATATCTGGTGACTGCTCAACAAGTGACGGATGAACTCCCACCGTCTCCGCAGAAAAACCATACTCTGTATTGGTATAACCAATCTCTGCAATGGTGTCACGAACCACACGGTTAATATCCACATAAGCATGTGTAGAAATTTCACCAAAAACGTGGACAGAACCAGTATAAACAGCTGTCTCAGCAGCAACGTGCGCGTCTGGATCCTTTGCTAAAATAGCATCCAAAATCGCATCTGAAATTTGGTCTGCAATCTTATCTGGATGCCCCTCAGATACAGATTCAGACGTGAATAATTTACGTTCTGACATAAAAATGTCCCCCCTTAAAAAATATTGTTATAGAGTTACAAAGTACTGATAGAAATTTCTACCATCTTATCGGGACTATATAACCTTATCATTATACCACTTTTTACTTTTTTTTGCAGTATTTTCTCTAAATCAAAAAAGAACCTTACGGCTCTTTTCTCGTCATAAAAATTCGGCCTGTACTCCATAATACAGAAGGTCATACCTATGTTTATCTACATACTTCGTTTACAAACTACCTATTTTTTTATCACAATGTTCTTACAAACAATCTTCCAGTTAGGGTTACTGTTCCTTAGACTTTCTATTGCTTACAGTTAAGCCAAGTCCAGCCATTAGGAGGCCAAGTCCCACAATACCATAGTTCGCTGTATCATTACTTCCTGTATCAGGGAGTTTCGCCACTTCCTTTTTATAAGCTGTAGCTACCGGAACTGTGGTTGTTGGAGTCGCACTTCCTGTCTGAGCAATAGGTAGTGTTGTACGACGTTCTAGGTAAAATTGGTAATTATCTTTCGTTACCTTGTAATTGTGTCCTTCAGTCACAGTTTCAACAATCCATGTAGTTGCATCCTTAGTTAAAGAATCAGCCAAGTTACGATTAATATTCATTAATCGACCTTCAGATACAAAATCTTTATAGCTAATATCGGTCCCTGTCGAAGTTGCAACAATTCTTTCGATTTTTGCGGCTTTCAAAGACGCAAGAGTATTCGCCATCGTTGGAATTGAAGGATCCTCCTTCATTGGAGCATCTGTCAACAATACGACAAACTTTTTATTTTTAGGTGACTTAGACCAGTCGTAGGTTGAAACAATTTGTGTAAGAGTAGGTGTAGATGTTTCAGGGAAGTCTCCACCATGTGCAAGCTTAATGCCTGCTAAGGCTTTTTCAAGCTCAGCTGGGTCAGAGGTAAAATAAGATTCATTAAATTTTGTTAAAATTGTACCCTCATCTGCTAATCCACCTATACGTCCAAATACTTCATCACTAAAGGTAGCTAATCCAAAACGTGCTGCTACTCCATCTTTAGCAAGATTTCTTGCAAACTCATTGATATTGTTACGGACAGTGTCAATAGTTCGAGACATAGATGCTGAACGGTCAACAACAAAAACGATATCGGCAGAGTTAGATTTTGAAATTGTTCTTGTCGCTTTCTTGATTTCGACTGTAGTTGTTTTATCAACACGTTCATATTGGGTATAAGAATTTCCATCTTCATCTTTCCCGCTCACTGTACTCTCAGTTGTTTCAGTCTTTGGAGCAGGAAGTTCTTCGCTTTTTACAGGAGCCACTTCTGTCTTTGTAACTTCGACTGTTGCAGTTTCTTCATGAATCTTTTGATCACCTTCTTGGCGTTCTTTCACGTCAATAGGTGAAACATTCTTAGAAACATCAACAAGTTCTCCAGGTTTTGCATCTGATTTGTTAACGACTGGTTTCGCCTCATCAGCTTTAATTTCTGCCACAGCAGCTTCGACTGCCGATTTACTTGCTTCAGTTTTCTTTACTGTTTCAGTTGAAGCAGATGCCGGTTTTGTTGTTTCATCTGCAGACACCTGTCCAACCTGAGCAAAAGCAAACAAAATTGCTACAGAAGCCAACCCAACTTTCATTTTACGGAATGAAAAACGTTGTTGTTTCATAAATGATTTATCCATAGAAGTCCCCTTTTCTTTTCACGGATCAAATGGTATAATCCGATTGTTTTATAGTATGATAACACAAATTTGTATAGTTTTCAATTTTTTTCCTTACAATTTCAATAAAATATTGGTCTAAAAACAAGTTTTAAAGCTAATACTGTTTTATAAATCAAATTTTTTTAAGTATATAATTATTAGTTCTATCGAATACTTCAGGAAATAAAAACTCAGTAGAATCAGGTGATTCTACTGAGTTTTTAAAATGTTTGGCGTTTGGCTTTGCGCTCGGCACGGCCACGAGCACGATTTTCAGCACGCTTGGTTTTGCGACGTTTTTCATCCACCGCCCATTGAATCTTCTTCTTATAGCCTGGTTTGACCTTTTTCTTTTTCTTTTTAACCAAGCCAATCATTTCAATATCAAGCTTATCCTGCTTCTTTTCACGATTAGCACGACGATCACGGTCATAAGTATCTTGAAACTCTCCGTCTTTGACCATCTTAGGAGTAAACTTGATCCCTAATTTCTCCAACTCACGGATATCCGAGTCATCACTAGGCTGGTAAAGGGTAATCGCTGTACCAGGCAGTCCGTTGCGCCCAGTTCGTCCAACACGGTGAACAAAGAAGGACAAGTCTTGCGGAATGGCATCATTGATAACATGGCTGACCCCTTCAATGTCAATTCCACGCGCTGCCAAGTCTGTTGCAACAATGTACTCAAAATCCAGATTTTTCACCTGATTCATGATCCGTTTGCGTTCACGAGGAGCAATATCTCCATGAATCTTAGCTACCTTCAATCCTTGAGCAGTCAAGTAGGCATGTAACTCATCAGCACGCGTTTTTGTGTTAACAAAAATCATTGCCAAATAAGGCTGCATCAACTGAGTCAATTCATAAATCTGAGCATTCTTGTCGCGGCCCTTGGTCGAAATCAACCAATTATCAATGGTATCTGAGATAACTGTCTTAGTCTTGATTTTTTCCATGACAGGATTTGACAAGTATTTTTTCAAGAACGGTTGCAATTTTTGTGGAATAGTTGCTGAAAAGACCATGAATTGCAAGTCTTTTGGAAGGCTCCCTGCAATCTTATCAACGGTTTCCAAGAATCCCATATCCAAGGTCATATCTGCTTCATCAATTACAAAGGTCTTGGCCTTGTGAATAGCCAAATCACCAGACTTGACCAAGTCATAGATGCGACCTGGCGTTCCGATAACGATATGCGGTTGGTTACTGGCAAGTTTTTCAATCTGACGCGCCTTATCCGTACCACCTACATAATTAACCACACGAACTTCGACATCTGAGTGAGCTGCAATCTGACGAGCTGCTTGGTATATTTGAGTGGCCAACTCACGACTTGGTGCCGTAATCACTGCTTGCACACTATCGCTAGTTTCATCTAATTGCTGGAAAATGGGTAGTAAGAAAGTGTGGGTCTTTCCTGAACCTGTTTTTGACTCGCCCACCAAGTCACGACCTGCCAAGACAATAGGAATCAACTTTTCCTGAACTTCGGTAGGAGTGGTAAACTTCAACTCCTCCAAGGCTTCTACTATATAATTTTTAAATTGAAATTTCTTAAATGACATACTATCCTCGATTCTATCCTTTCAATTATACCATATTTTGTCCTATTGCAGTAGTCCCATTTGAGTCTCAGTCCTGTAGTAAAGATTCGAATAGATTAAAAGGTTGGAACCTCTGATTCCAACCTCTTTCATTATATCCAGGTCAATACAGCATTCAAACCATAGTGATCACTGACTTGTGGACTATTTTGGCCATCGAAAACTACTTGTAAACTCTCTACTTCTAATTCCTTGGTCGTAAAGACGTAGTCGATTCGTAGTGGCTCAGTATTGCCTTTCCAGCCATCAATTTCTGGTGGAACGGTATAGCTACCACTTCTTTCTTTCGCAACTTCAAACGCGTCTTGTAATCCTAATGGGCTAGCTAAAATCGCTTGATAGCCTTCCTGACCAGCTGGATTATTAAAATCACCTGCTAAAATCAGAGGTTTGTTCAACTCTTTTAGTACAGCCTCAAATCGTGCCCACTCTTCTTGGAAACCTTTATCCCACCAAGAGAGATGAACACTTGCAAGAGCAAGTTCCTTGTCTTCAACCTCTGTCTCAGCCAAGGCAACACGGCGAGTATGATAGTCCGTTGGATCATCTACATCTGATACTAAAATCTCACACGCCTTAATAGGTGTTTTGGATAAGATGGCTACGCCTTCATGGTAGCGGTCATAGCCAATATGATTGTAAGCCCAAGTCCAGTAGTAGTTTTTCTCTTTCTCAGCCAATTTTTCAACCAGAAGTCGAACATAGTGATCCTGATGAATGGGTTCTGCTGATGGTAAAGCTTGATAGTGATTGTTAACCTCTACCTCAGGCGAAGTCATTTCTTGATTAATTTCTTGGAAACAAATCAAATCATAGTCCTTATCAAGAATGTCTTGGAGTAAGATTTGGAATTTTTCCTCCGCTTCCTTCTCCATCCAACTGTGGGTATTGAGTGTTAGAAATTTCATGCTTTTCTCCTAAAACAAGAGGTTGGAAAACAGCTTCCAACCCCAAGTATATTACAATTCTACTTTAGCAACTGCTGTTTTAGCTGCAAGAGAACCTGTTTGTTCTAATTTAACTGATTTGAGGACATCACCATTTGTGAAGACAACCACTGTTGATGTTTTGCGTCCTGCTTCTCGAATAGCATCCAAGTCAGCTGTAACAAGAAGATCACCAGCAGCCACTTTTTGTCCTTCAGAAACATGAACAGTAAATGGTTTTCCTTCAAGACTTACTGTATCCAAACCAATATGAACAAGCACTTCAAGACCTGAGTCAGTGACAAGACCAAGAGCGTGTTTTGTTGGGAAGATACTTGTTACAGTACCAGTAACTGGAGAAACAATGTTACCATTTGCTGGTTCTACTGCAAATCCATCACCCATCATTTTTTGAGCAAAAACTGGATCTTCCACTTGTTCCAAAGCAACAACTTGACCGTCCGCTACTGAGTAAACTTCCTCAGTTACACCTTTGTAGTGTACAGTATTTTGTTGAGTTTCTGTCATTTGGCTTGGAAGAGTTTCAGGAATAATTTCACCTGAATCAAGGATATCTTGGATATCAGATTTCAATACGTCAGCTTTTGGTCCGTAGATAGCTTGGACACCTTGTCCTTTCATGACAAGACCCATAGCTCCTTCTGCTTTCCATTGTTCCTCAGTACCAACGCGATCTGCATCTTTAACAGTTACACGAAGACGAGTCATACATGCATCCACATCTACGATATTTGCACGACCGCCAAGAAGGTTAATGATATTTACGGCTTGAGAAGCTACTGCAACTTTTGGAGTTCCAGGAGTTGCTTCTTCTGATGCTCCTTCAGCTGTTTCGTAGTTTCCGTTACGTCCTGGAGTTGCGTAGTTGAATTTCTTGATCATGAAGTTGGCAATGAAGTACATGATAACCGCAAAGAGAACAGTTACCCAGATAAAGTTAACGATATCCATACCAATACCAGCATTAATTGCCAATGGTGTACGAGTCAAGAATTCAATTGAACCGAATGAGTGGACACGAAGGTGAACAATATCTGCCATAGCAAAGGCAGCACCTTGAACTACTGAATAAACAAGGTAAAGCGGTGTTGCGATGAACATGAACATATACTCGATAGGTTCAGTAACCCCTGTCAAGAATGTTGCAAGGGCTGTCGCAATCATCATACCCTTGTATTGGTGTTTCTTGTCAGCATCAACATTGCGGTAGATAGCAACGATGACACCCATCAAGATACCAAATGAACCAATCATTTGTCCAACTTTGAAACGAGCTGGAGTGACTGTTGTAAGAAGGTGTTGGTATTGGTCAGCATTTGAGCCTTTAAGGTTAACAAGGTCAGTTACCCATGCAAGCCAAAGTGGATCTTGACCAAATACTTGTGTTCCTTTTGCTGCACCAGTTAACACTTCGTATGTTCCACCAAGAGCTGTATAGTTCATTGGGATTGTCAACATGTGGTGAAGACCGAATGGCAAGAGCAAACGTTCCAAAGTACCATACAAGAATGGTGCAAGGACTGGAGCAGTTTCTTGTGAGTTGGCAATCCAAATACCGAAGTTGTTGATACCTGTTTGAACTACTGGCCAAAAGGCAGCAAGTAGAATTGCAGCAATAGCTGAACGAAGAATAACGACGAATGGTACGAAACGTTTACCATTGAAGAATGAAAGGGCATCAGGAAGTTTACGGAAGTTGTAGTATTTGTTATAAGCTGTTGCCCCAACAAAACCAGAGATAATCCCTACGAAAACCCCCATGTTAAGAGCTGGTGCCTCAAGAACGCTGATAAAGTAGTCAGCAACCTTGATTGAACCACCAAAGAAGGTCGTAACCATTGCTTCAGGGTTTTTCAACATATCACCTGTAACACCGAAGATAGCACCTGTGATACGGTTAATCAAGATAAAGGCAAGTCCAGCTGCAAATGCACCACCTGCACGTTCTTTTGCCCAGCTTCCCCCAATAGCAAGGGCAAACAAGATATGAAGGTTACCGATAACCCCCCAACCAATTTGCTCAAGGATTCCACCTGTAATCACTAGAGGAGCAAGGTTTGGGTCGATCATCACGATTGATTTACCGATTGAGATCATCAATCCCGCCGCTGGCATAACGGCGATAACCACCATTAAAGCCTTACCGAATTTTTGCCAAAATTCGAAAGACAAGACATTTTTGAATGTAGCTTTCATCATTCAAATCTCCTTTATTTTATTTAGGCAAACGTTTTACGAAAACGTTTGCATTTGGTTATGTATTAATTATACCACTTTTATTTTTTTTGTAAAGGCTTTTATAAAAAAATTGTCTATTTTTTTTAATTTTTAAAAAGGAAAAAGAGAAGTTTACAAAAACTTCTCTTTTAAATATGTATTATTTTTCTGATTTGTACTGCAATTTGCATTTAAATCCAACTAGATCTTCAAGAATCGACGCATCGAAATCCCTGAACCAATTGAACCAATGAAAATTCCGATTATAAATAATAGGACTGTCATCAGAGGGATAAACACATCTGGCGTAATCATTGACAAGTTTTGACCTACCAAGGATTTATTGACCGATTGATAAACCATATTGTAAACAAAGAATACAAGGACTGAAGGAATCGCTGCACCAAGCAAGCCAATAAAAGCACCTTCTAGCAAGAATGGACCACGGATATAGCCATTTTTCGCTCCTACCAGACGCATGATCTGAATCTCACGACTACGTGAAATAATGGTGATACGGATGGTATTGGAAATGAGGAAGACTGCGATAAAAATCAAGAGCCCTGCAATAACCAATCCCCAAACACGGATAAAGGAAGCTAGTTCGAAAAGTCGTTGAGTGTTGGCTCCACCATCTTGAACCTCTGATACTCCCTCAATTTTCTTAGCTTCTTCAGCTACCGTTTTAACATCACTCGGAGAATTTGTATCGACGATATAGGCATCATAGAGAGGGTTTGCATCCCCTTCAAAGACCTTCCAATCGTCACCCATTGTTTCCGTTAGTTTTTCGTACTGTTCTTCTTTACTTGAGAAGGTAACACTTTTAACAGCAGGTATAGCTTTCAAGGCATCATAGACCTTGTGGTAGTCATTATTGGTAACTGTCTGACCTTCTTTTTCAATCGTTTCACTGTTATCAGCTACATCCTTACGAATGTATACCATGACCCGAACGTTGTTTTCAATATCGGTAGCCAGTTTTGCTGTATTAAAAATTACAGATGCAAACAGGGCAACGAGGGTCAAGGTAATCATAACCGAACTTACTGCTGCTACTGTCATCCAGCCATTTCGCTTTAAACTTTTTAATGATTCAAATAAATGGCGAAAAAATCTACTAATCATCGTATCCATATTCTCCTTTAGCTTCGTCACGAACGACACGGCCATTTTCAATGGCAATGACACGGTGGCGCAAGGTGTTTACAATCTGGCTATTATGGGTAGCCATCAAGACAGTAGTACCTTGGAGATTGATGCGTTCCAACAGATTCATAATTTCCCATGAATTATCTGGGTCCAAGTTTCCTGTTGGCTCATCGGCAATCAATACTTTAGGATTGTTGACAATCGCACGAGCAATCGCAATCCGTTGTTGCTCTCCACCTGAGAGTTCATTAGGGAAAGACCGAACCTTATGTTTCAAACCAACCAGGTCCAATACTTCCATAACACGTTTTTTGATATTGCGACGGCTCTCACCGATTACTTCCATTGCATAGGCAATATTCTCATAAACGGTCTTCTTAGGCAAAAGTTTGTAATCCTGAAAGACTACCCCGACACTACGACGTAGTAGTGGGACATCTTTCTTCTTAATTTTAACTAAATTAAAGCCTGCAACTGATAGGCTTCCTTTTTCGATCTTTACTTCACGATATAAAGCTCGAATAAAGGTTGACTTCCCTGCCCCAGAAGGTCCTACAATATAGGCAAACTCTCCTGGTTCAATGGTAACAGATACACCACGCAGGGCAGTCGTTCCATTGTCATACTTTTTGACAACATCTCTCATTTCAATGATTGACATATGAGTTCCTTTCTATCTTAGCTGATTCGCCACTTGAGGTAGGCATCGATAAAACCATCAAGGTCTCCATCCATCACCTTATCTACCTGAGCAACTTCAAAGCTTGTACGGTGATCTTTTACCATGGTATAAGGCGTGAAAACATATGAACGGATTTGACTTCCCCAAGTGATTTCTTTTTTCTCACCTTTAAGAGAATCAACTTCCGCAGCTTTCTTTTCTTGCTCCATTTGATAGAGCTTAGCCTGCAACATCTTCATGGCACGATCTCTATTTCCATACTGGGTACGATCGACCGTTGATTGGACGACAGTTCCCGTAGGAATGTGTGTCAAACGCACACCTGTTGAAACCTTATTGACGTTTTGTCCACCAGCGCCACCTGAACGGAAGGTATCCATTTTGATATCATCTTCACGAATCTCCACTTCGATGGTATCATCCAACTCGGGCATAACCTCTACGGATGTAAATGAAGTATGGCGACGTTTGGCAGAGTCAAATGGCGAAATACGGACTAAACGGTGAACACCCATTTCTGATTTAAGTAGGCCATAAGCATTGGGTCCTTCAAAAGACAAGGTCACAGACTTGATACCTGCTTCATCACCAGCCTGGTAATCCAAGACTTCTACTTTAAAGCCTTTGGCATTTCCATAACGAGTATACATACGAAGCAACATATCGCCCCAGTCCTGTGCCTCAGTACCACCAGATCCTGGATGGATTTCTAAGATGGCATTATTATGGTCATAAGGTTCTGACAAGAGAAGGGTCATCTCGTAGTTGGTCATCATCTTATCCAGTTCTGTCAACTGTTCAACCAGTTCATCATGGACTGACTCGTCTTCTGCTAAAAAGTCCAATAAAATCTCAACTTCATCCTGCAACTCTTCCATTTTACGGAAGGTGTTGTAGGTGTTTTTTAATTCATTTAATTCTTGCGACGTTTTTTGGGCCGCGATATTATCGTTCCAAAAATCAGGTTCTGTCATCTTGTTTTCCAAGATGGCAATCTCTTCCTCTAAACCTTCGAGGTCAAAGAGACCCCCTAAAAGAAGCTAATTTTTCACGATTTGCGTCAATTTTTTGACGAATTTCTGAAATGTCCATAGATACTCCTTTTCATATCGTTTTATTATACCATAATCTCTCATTTCTTTCCATATTTTGCTTTTCACCGCTTTTGATGGCAGAAGAAAAGAGGCTCTAAAGCCTCTTGTTTAAAGGACTTTAGCAGAGGTATGAGTAATCTCCTCCACTTGAATTCCTTCTTTTTCAAACTTTTCCTTTAATGAAGTCAAATCGATTTTTCCATCAATTTGAACTTCGATGACGACCTTGCCATCCTTACGTGGGATGTTAACAGTATGGGAAATATTTAAATCCTCTTCTACAATTAGAGCTACAATTTTTCCCAGTACTCCGACTTCATTTTCTGTAATGAAACGAACGCGAATCCCCTCTTCTCCGTATCCAGCGATTTCCAAGAAAGCCTGAAAAACATCGCGGTCTGTAATGACGCCGTAGACCTGATGATTGTCTAGGACTGGTAATATCCCAATTTTATTTTTCAACATCAGGTAGGTCGCATCTTCTAAACTAGCATAGCCAGAAACCGTCACGACATCTCGAATCATTACATCTTTTACTTTGGTTTTATTCAGAAGATAATTCATCTCATAGATAGAGAGACTGGTCGCTTTAGATGGGCTGGCTTCCGCAATGGTTCCTTCTGTTACCAATCCGACTAATTGATCGTTTTCGATAACAGGTAAACGGTGCAAACCTTGATCGCGCATCAAATCTGCTGCGTGTGCTACAGTCGTTTCTGGACTGATATAAACTACCTTACGGGTCATGAAATCTTTAACTGCCATGAGACTT
This sequence comes from Streptococcus oralis, assembly GCA_963515155.1. Taxonomy (GTDB): domain Bacteria; phylum Bacillota; class Bacilli; order Lactobacillales; family Streptococcaceae; genus Streptococcus; species Streptococcus oralis_CW. The sequence goes on from CAUPXG010000005.1 coordinate 11,293, forward strand.
CTCCTTCTATATTGCTACTTTTATTATACACTTTCTTAGAAAATCTATCAAACGCTTTCATCTCTTTTTCAAGATTTTGAATAATCTGAGAAGTTTGCATAAAATGCCAGTATAAATTAAAAGGGAACCGAAGCTCCCTTTCTTCTTAAATCGTAATAGTGTCTCGATCTTTTATCATATAACGTTTCAATGGGCTAAGACTAGCTAGCCAGTATAGTAGACCACCGAATAGCGCAGTAAAACCACTTCCCGTTGTGATTAAAAAGATTGGACTTTGAATTTGTGCAGTTACAGGGTTGTAAACAAATAGTACCGCTACCAATAAGGAGATAAATACGCAAGACAAGCCAACTAAGTTAAATCCTTTAGTAAATTCGTAGGCGTCATGCCCTTCAAGGAAATAGGCTGAACGCAAGTCGAGTTTTCGTTTTCTTAAGATAAAATAGTCGACAACAATCATACCAATAATTGGCCCCTGAATATAGGCTGCTAGGGAGATGAAGGATCCGAAATACTCTTCTACTCCTCCCCAGATAGTGAGTAGACTCACGTAAACCATGGCAATCCAAACCATTAGTTTATAGCTTACTTTGGGCATCCCACTTTTTACAATCATACAGTTCACGTATGATCCTGTCCCCTGGGTTCCAATATTAGCAAAGGCTACTAGTAGTAGACTTAAGAGAGCAAAGGCTGGGGTGCTTAGAGTTGATAGCATGGTTGTTGGATCACTTTCATACACGCCTGTTTTGACAAACATGGCTAGAGCCATGACTCCACCTGTCGCAACGAAGAATGGAGCCACAACTCCGTATGATAAGGCTGTAGCCCAATAACCACTGCGTTCTGATTTTGCTAAACGTGGTAAAACCAATGCTTGTGTAGACCAAGAAAAGGCAAAGGCAACATTTCCTTCTCCGGAGAGCATGAAGCGTTCTAATGGCGTCAAATCTCCTTGAGTGGCTGGTTGGATATTCATAATATCCGTTATAGGAACGGCGACAAAGCAGATTCCAACGATAATGAGACCAACAATCAATAAGGCGATAACCAAGAAGCGATTGGTCCATTTAATCACTTCTGGACCTCCAAGAGCAATGAGAGTTCCAAGCAGTACACAGAGGGTACCAAGAATAGGCGCCCATATTCCCTTGTCCAAACCAAGACCAAAGTTATTTGCCAAATGGATCATGGAACTGGCAAAAAGATTGGCCGCAACAGCATACCATCCAAAGTTAGCCAAGCTAATAATGGTTGATAACAGGGCTACACCTCTTTTTCCCAGAACAGCTCTCAACCAAATCCACAAATCAATTCCATACTTAACCGCAAACAAAATAGGGAGACATTCAATAAAGACCCAGATAATGTTAAAGCTAAAAATATTTATCAACATTTGATTAAAGGTCAAATATTGAGCTACATAGGCTCCTTGGGTATAACACCAAGTAGCGATGGCAAAACCACTTGTCGATAGAAAGAGATCCCAGAAAGAATACTGACGATCCTTATTGGTCATGGGAACAATTCCGGTTATGGTTTCTTGTTGGATATAGTCATTCATTTTAGACATGTTATTGAATTCCTCCCGTCATTGCTAAGATAATCAAAATAAGGTTGATTAGGACTATGGAGATGATTAAAATGAAATCACTTTTTAGGAAGGGTTGAACAAACTCGTAGTTTGGTGACTCCATTTCTTCCAATCTTCTCTTTGTTTCAGTTGCTACTAATTCTTCAATTTCAGATGTCGTTTTCATCTCAGTTCTCCTCCAAATACAAGTCAAGGGCAAGTTGTCCATATTGTTTGGTATAGCGATACCAGATGTAGAGAAACTCACCGACTGGTTTTCCGACACTCTCCTGGAACAAAGCCCACAAGAACCAATAATATGAGGTCACTGCTACATAAGCCAAGTAGTGACGTTTGGTTTTCTTATCTGGTACTTCTTGCAAATACAATTCCAGTACTTTTTCAGCATCCTCTACGGTATAATTGGAACACGCAATGAAGGTCCCAAAATCTCCTGCTGGCTCTCCCATTCCAGAATATTCCCAATCAATCAAGCTCATTTCGCCTGCTTCATTTAACAAAAAATTAGGACTATAGGAATCTCCATGACAAAGGACAACCTGTTTGGGATCATTCTGTAAATAATTTTTGAGAAGTGAGACGGTTTTATCCAGTTCCTCGAGACCATCAAACTCAAATCGATTTCTAGCCTTTAATTTTTCTCTAAAATCATCAATTCCTTCAAATTGGTCAAAGTAATGTCCCGTTTTTTCTCCAGATTGGTGTAATCGTCTCAAAAGATCCATGGCTTGTGCCACATCATCCCAATTATCATAATCCAGTTGCTTAGCATTGGGAATAAATTCTGAAATTTTCCAGCCCTCATACTTGTTCATAGCTACGAAGGTACGGTCAATCTTTAATTTTGCAGCAATTTCCATAGAAGCTGCTTCACTAGCTCGGTCGATATAATTTTCCGTTCCCCTGCCCGGATGACGGTAAACATATCTTTTTCCTAGACAGTCAAATGAAAATGATGTGTTGGTTAACCCATCTTTTAGAGGTTTGATATTGACAATATCTGAAGCCACACACTTTAATGTCTTACAGATATTATCGATAATAGCTGAGTCTGCATTTACCAAATAACGTTCATCAAATTGACGGAGTTCATCTAGTGAATCAAATTCTTTAACAATATCCGCTGAATAGTGACGTGCTTCTAAAAGGAGTTCCTTGACATGACGACTATAGTAATCCTCCCAAAGCTGTTCCCGATAAGGTTCGTGTTTAAACTCGGTTTCTAAAATTTCCTTGAATTTCTCGCTAAATGCACGGTCGAAATAAACGTGCCCCACCATGGCCCAAGTATTTTCTCCACCAATTTGGATATCAATGATGGTGTGATTCGAATCCTCTATAGCACAATATTCGTCCGTTTGACCTTCTGCAAATATCGTCGAGTAGTAACCTCTATAAATATATTGCTCAAAAGGATTTTCCACAAAATAATTATCCGATGAACAAATATAAGTGTTGTAAAATTGATCTTTAACCAACATAAGAGACGAACAGTTATTATATTTGTAGTAATCATTATTCACTACAATTTTTACACCAAACTTCTCAGCAAGATAGAACATTTTTTCTTGAAGATATCCTACGATAACGGTTATATCTTCTACTCCTGCTTCTTGCAGTTGCCTGATTTCTCTCTCAATCAAGCGTTCCCCCTTGACTTGAAGCAATCCTTTGGGAATCTCATAAGACAAAGGAGCAAAACGACTACTCATGCCAGCAGCCATTATAATGGCATTTTCTACTCGATAGGGTTCTAAAACTTTCTGACCTAGTTCTGTTAAGTGAAGCTCCTCATCAAGCCACTTCTCTTCTTTCAGTTTTTTCAATAATGTGTTGATTGTTCCTAAAGATAGGTCTAACTCTTCAGCTAACTGTCGCTGAGTAAAGGTCTTTTCTTTATGTATCAACATAAAACGCAAAAGTTTAAATTGTTTTTCTGTTACCATTCTCAGTCCTCCTGTTCAATTTTTTCTTACTCATATTATAATATGAACAAAAATGACTGTCAATTCAAATAGGGAAACAATGAGTAAAAATTATGACCTTCTTCCCTTTCCTCAAAAACATAAACATAAAAGAGCTCCTTATTCTGGAGCCCTGAAATATTTTATATTTTTGATAAGTAGTCATATTAGGTGTCGCTTGGCTGCAATCCTTATCCGCCAACTAAAAAGGGCCCCCAGACTATATAGAGAGAGATTGCGTGCGCAATCCTTATCCGCCGACTAAAACAATCCACTGGATTGGATAATTACTTACGTAATCCTTATCTGGCGACTAAAAAGGTCCTCCAGACCTTTTTAGCCACCTAGATATGCTTTTCTGACTTCATCGGATGCTGCGAGTTCTTTTCCTGTTCCTGATAGGACAATCTTTCCTGTTTCAAGTACATAACCACGGTCAGAGATAGCAAGAGCCTTGTTAGCGTTCTGTTCAATTAGGAGAACCGTTGTTCCTTGCTTCTGAATATCTTGAATGATATCAAAAATTTCTTGGATAAAGATCGGGGCAAGTCCCATTGACGGCTCATCCAAGAGAAGAAGCTTAGGTGTAGACATGAGAGCGCGTCCCATAGCCAGCATCTGCTGTTCACCACCTGAAAGAGTTGCCGCATCTTGGTTTTTACGCTCTTCCAAACGAGGGAAGCGTGAAAAGACTTTTTTCAAGTTGGCTTGATTTTCTTCACGATTTTTCTTCAAGAAGGCTCCCATTTCCAAGTTTTCCATAACAGTCAAGCCTGGAAAAACATGGCGTCCCTCAGGAACTTGTGAAAGACCACCTGCCACGATTTTTTGCGCTGGCAACTTTTGAATTTCTTTTCCTAAAAACTGAATTTTACCAGCACTTGGACGAACCAAACCTGAAAGGGTACGAAGAATGGTTGTTTTACCAGCACCATTGGCACCGATAAGGGAAACAACTTCACCTTCATTAACCTCGAAACTTACATCACGAACTGCTTGGATCATACCGTAATGCACAGAGAGGTTTTCAACTTTTAACATAGACATTAGGCTTCACCTCCTAGATAAGCTTCAATAACGCGTTTGTTGTTCTTGATCTCATCCGGAGTCCCATGAGCAATCAACCGACCATATTCAAGAACATAGATACGCTCAGTGACTTCCATAACCAAATTCATGTCATGTTCGATAAGCATGATGGTAATTTTAAATTCATCTTTGATACGACGGATCAATTCTGTCAATTCAGCTGTTTCTTGTGGATTCATACCAGCTGCAGGTTCGTCCAAAAAGAGGATTTTAGGTTCAGTTGCCAGAGCACGAACGATTTCTAATCGACGTTGTTGGCCATAGGCCAGATTCTTGGCAAGAGTATCTGCGTCACCATCCAAATCAAAAATCTTCAGCAAGTCCAAAGCTTTGCTTTTTAATTCTTCCTCGTTCTTATAAAAAGCTGGTAGGCGTAGGAAGCTCGCAAGAACATGTTGTTTATGATGATTGCTAAATGCAATCAAAACATTTTCCAAAACTGTCAAGTCCTTGAACAAACGAATATTTTGGAAGGTACGACTGAGACCAAGTGAGGCAATCTTATAGGGAGTTTTCCCATTTAGGAGATGTCCATCTAGTGTCACAGTACCTTCGCTTGGTTCATAAACGCCGGTCAAGAGATTGAAAAGGGTTGTTTTACCAGCCCCGTTTGGACCAATCAGACCAACCAATTCTCCCTCGTTCAATTCAAGAGTGACATCTCCAACAGCTGTTAGACCGCCAAAATGTTTGGTTAACTGTTTAACTTCAAGTAATGCCATTAGTTTTGTCCCTCCTTCTTCGATTTTTTAAAGAAACGTGATAGACTCAATTCCCATGTCCCAAGAAGTCCACCTGGTCTGAAAATCATGACCAATACAAGAGCCAAAGCGTAGATGATCATACGTACGCTTGCTACATCTTGAAGGAGCATATTTAAAATTCCTAAAACAATCGCTGAAACGATGGTACCAGTAATCGATCCAAGTCCACCAAATACAACGATAATCAACACGTTGATGGAATTAATAAAGGTGTAATCTTTTGGGACAACAGAACCGATAAAACCGGCCTGAAGTGAACCAGCAATACTTGCTGTAATGGCTCCAAAGACAAAAGCAATAATCTTGATCTTTGTAGTGTTTACCCCAACAGACTCTGCAGCAATCTCATCCTCACGAACAGATAGAGTAGAGCGTCCAATTGGACTACGTAAGAAGTTGAGAGTGGCAATAGTTGTGATCACCACAAATAGATAAACCATTTGCCAGTTGGTAAAGTTTGGAATACCCAAGATACCAGCAGCACCGTTGGTCAAACTTCCACCATTAATGATAAAAATACGAATGATTTCTGAAACACCTAGTGTCGCAACAGCCAGGTAGTCACCCTTCAAACGGAGTGTTGGAATACCAACGAGCAAAGCGACTGCACCAGAAAGCAAGGCACCCAAGACCATTGCTCCAAAGAAGGCACCATAGGTTGGTGATTTTGAACCAATAATCGCTGCTGCATAAGCCCCAATCGCCATAAAACCTGCATGACCGAGTGAGAATTGGCCTGAAAAACCAACGATTAAGTTCAAACCTACTGCAAGGATGATATTAATCCCAATTTGTTCTAAAATTTGAACATGAAATAGATTGAGAACACCAGCAGAAACCAGTACACTAATCAACCCATAACACGCTAGCAGAAGGAATAACCAGAGAATATTTACTTTAAGATTTGTCTTCATTGTTTACACCTTCTCTTTCACATTCTTACCAAGGATACCTGCAGGTCGAACAATCAGAATCAAAAGCAAGATTCCATATACGATAGCATCACGGAAATCAGACATACCGAAGGCAGTAGCAAATGTTTCCAACAAGCCAATCACAAATCCCCCTAGAGCTGCACCAGGAATAATCCCGATACCACCCAGTACGGCCGCAACGAATGATTTTAGACCTGGAGTCACACCCATCAAAGGTTCAAGAGAGTTGTAGTAAAGGGCAATGAGGACACCTGCCGCACCAGCAAGGGCTGAACCCAAAGCAAAGGTGAAACTGATTGTACGATTTACATTAATTCCCATCAATTGAGCAGCATCACTATCAACTGATACCGCACGCATGGCTTTCCCCATTTTTGTTTTTTGGACGATCAATTGTAGTAAAACCATCAAGAGGACAGAAACTGCTAAAATCATCAATTGAACGTTTGTCAAGCTAATTGGTCCCAAGTCAAAGCGGACTGTTTCAATTGCTTGAGGAAAGGCACGAGTATTGGCACCTACTAAATAAACCATTCCGTATTCCAGTAGGAAAGAGACCCCGATGGCAGTAATCAATACAGCAATACGTGTAGAGTGTCGCAAAGGACGGTAGGCAAGAAATTCAATCACAACACCAAGTAGTGCGGTCCCTGCCATTGAAATAATTAAAGCTAAAAAGAAATCCATTTGGAAAGAATTAATCAAAAAGTAACCAATAAAGGCACCCATCATGTAAATATCGCCATGGGCGAAGTTGATGAGTTTGATAATTCCATAAACCATGGTATAACCCAGAGCTAAAAGTGCATAAACACTACCCAGAATTAGACCATTCACAAGTTGTTGGAGCATAGCATTCACTCTTTTCTATCATTATTTTTTAGAAAATTTCATTATTTTCACAAGTTCATAAACACTGAAACAGGGAGTGAGTCAAAGGCTCATTCCCCATTTCAATTACTATTCTAATGTTATGGTTTTACAACTTCTGCTTCTTCAACTTTACCATTGTTCATGGTCATCATGTAAGCAGTTTTCACTGTATTGTGGTCAGCATCAAAGCTTGTTTGACCAGTTACACCATCAAAATCTTTGGTTTTAGCAAGGTTGTCCTTGATTTCACCTGAGTTTTTAGCACCTTTTGCAGCATTTGCTACTAGGTAAACTGAGTCATAGGCTAAAGCTGAGAATGTTGAAGGCTCTTCATTGTATTTAGCACGGTATGCTTCAAGGAAAGCTTTAGCTTTTGCAGAAACATCAACTGTAGTTGAGAATCCTGAGATGAAGTAAATGTTTGATGCTCTTTCAGCAGTTGCTTGTTGAACAAATTCTTCACCGTTAAATCCATCACCACCAACGATTGGTTTATCAATTCCCATACCACGTGCTTGGTTTACAATTTTACCAGCTTCTGTGTAGTAACCTGGAACAACGATAGCATCAAACTCTTTCCCTTTCATTTTAGTAAGGGCTGCTTGGAAGTCAGTATCACCTGCTACAAACGTTTCATCTGCTACAATCTCACCCTTATAGGATTCGCGGAAAGATTTAGCAATACCTTTAGCATAGTCACTAGCATTGTCAGTATATAGAATAACCTTCTTAGCATTCAATTTATTTGTTACATAGTTAGAAATAATCTTCCCTTGGAAGCTATCTTGGAATGTTCCGATAAATAGGTAATCTTGACCTTTAGTCAAACCGTCTTGAGTAGCACTTGGTGAAATCAATGGCACTCCAGCTTTAGTAGCATTAGGTACAGCTGCAGCAGTTGCACCAGATGTCGCAGGTCCTACAATAGCTGCTACTTTTGATTGGGTAACAAGGTTTGTTGTAACAGAAGCTGCTTCAGCAGTTTCTGACTTGTTGTCTTTGTCTACAACTTCGATTTGTTTTCCATCAATTCCACCTGCAGCGTTGATTTCGTCTACAGCAAGTTGGGCACCTTTTTGTTCAGCTGTACCGTAAGCTGCCACAGCACCTGTCTCTTCAAAGTTAAAACCGATTTTAATCGTTTTTTCGTCTACTGGATTTCCAGTTGTGTTTGATGCTCCTGACTTGACCTCTCCACATGCAGCAAGAAGAGCCACACTAGCAAGAGCCACAAAAGATAGGGCAAATTTTTTCTTCATTTTTAATCTCCTTATAGTTGTTTCAAAAATTGTATGTTAAGAATATACCGAATTATCAGAAAATTGTCAATGTATTTGTTTAACTTTTTAAATGATAACGTTTTCTTAGTTACGATAAAGATTCCCAACGAAGGGAGTTTCTAGCTCTTGAATATGGCAACGTCTAATTTTCTTGATATATCTTTCCTTACCTAATCTCTCAACTAAGTCATCTAGCTCCTCAGTTGGAACATAGAGCTGCAAGTAACGATGTTTTTTGGAATGGTAACAGATATCACCGTATTCCTGAAGTTTTTTTGCATCTCGATTATAGTAGAGATAGATGATTAATCCTGATCGATTTGTTTTTTCAAACATGAGGAGTCCTCTTTCTAAGAAATCTTCCCCTATTATACCAAAAAAAGCAAACTCCGTCGAGTTTACTTTCTAGGTTGCTTAACTTAACGAATTGTTGGCCATGATTTCATCAATAAAGCCATATTCAAGCGTTTCTTGGGCACTCATCCAGTAATCACGTTCTGCATCTGCATGAATTTGCTCGACTGATTTACCAGAGTTATCTGCAAGGATTTGCTCCAAAGTCTTACGAGTTTTGAGCAAGTGCTCTGCAGCGATTGCCATATCTGTCTGTTGGGTACCACCACCTGTACCACCCATTGGTTGGTGAATCATGTACTCTGCATTTGGAAGCATGAAACGTTTGCCTTTTGCGCCACTTGATGCAATGACAGTCCCCATGGATGCAGCCATCCCCATAACGATTGTTTGGACATCCGCCTTGATAAAGTTCATTGTATCAACGATTGCCAAACCAGCTGAAACAGAGCCCCCAGGTGTATTGACATAAAGGTAAATATCTTTTGTGCTGTCTTGGGCATCCAAGAAGAGTAATTGGGCGATAACGGAGTTGGCCATGTTGTCTTCAACTGGACCTGTTAGCATGATGATGCGGTCTTTCAGAAGACGAGAGTAAATATCATAGGAACGTTCTCCACGGCTTGTTTGTTCAATAACTACAGGAATCATTCATTTCTCCTTTTAATGTTGAATTTTCTTAGTCTTACGACTCAATACAGAACTATTATATCTTTTTGGTCAAAAAAGGTCAAATTTTTGCTCTATTCTCTAAACAGAAACAAAAACTCAACCTCCTTTCAAGTCAAAAACGAACTTCTAGTTTCAATATTTAATTTGGAATTTTATTTAGTACCAAACAAGCGGTCTCCAGCATCTCCTAGACCTGGAACAATATAACCGTGTTCGTTCAAGCGTTCATCCAAGGCCGCAGTAAAAATTTCTACATCTGGGTGTGCTTCTTGAAGGGCTTTCACTCCTTCTGGAGCAGATACTAGGCAGACAAACTTGATATTTGAAGCACCACGTTTTTTAAGGGAATCTACTGCCAAGATTGCTGAGCCACCTGTTGCCAACATTGGATCAACGACAAAGATTTGACGTTGGTCAATATCCTCAGGCAATTTCACCAAGTATTCAACTGGTTGAAGGGTTTCTTCATCACGGTACATACCGATGTGTCCAACTTTGGCTGCTGGAACCAAGCTCAAGAGGCCATCTACCATCCCGATACCTGCACGCAAGATTGGGACAATCGCCAATTTTTTACCAGCCAATTGTTTTTGAACGGTCTTTGTGATAGGTGTTTCGATTTCCACATCTTCAAGTGGAAGATCACGAAGTACTTCATATCCCATCAACATTGCAATCTCATCTACTAGCTCACGAAAAGCTTTTGTAGAAGTGTCTGTACGTCGCAAGATTGACAATTTGTGTTGAATAAGTGGATGATTAATGACTTCAATTTTTCCCATTTTCTGAGTTCCTTCTTTCAATTTATTCTTCTTATTATATCAAAAAACGGTTTAAAAAGCTTTCTAAACCATTTATTTTTATTAATTTTTAAATCAAATCTGCCTCTTGGAGAGCTGTCTGAACAGTCTCTAATGGTAAATGGGTTAACTCGGTGCCTTTTTCTTGATAAAGGTACTGGGCATAGTCATCCATTCGGTACTGGTTGATATAAACCACGCGCTTGCAACCAACTTGAAGCAGTTGTTTGGTGCAGTTCAGACAAGGGAAATGGGTCACATAGGCTGTAAATCCTCTGGGAACCCCTCGCTCAGCCCCTTGGAGAATAGCATTAACCTCGGCGTGAAGGGTTCGAACACAGTGACCTTCAATGACCAGACATTCGTGGTCAATACAGTGCTCCGTTCCTGATACGGAACCATTGTAGCCAGTTGAAATCACCTTATTGTCCTTGACGAGGACTGCTCCCACCTTGGCACGTTTGCAGGTCGAACGATTGGCAATCAGTAAAGCCTGGGCTGCAAAGTACTCATCCCAAGCCAGTCTTTTTTCTGTCATAAGTCTTCTCCTTATCCCCTATTTTTTGAAAAATGGCAAGCGTAAATCTGCAATCTTTTCAGCTGGAACCTTCATGCCATCCTTGATCCATTTGAGCAGAACCGATACGATGGCAGAACTCCAAAAGGAATGAAGGTAGCTACTAACGCCTTTTGACTTTCCGTGGTATTTTTCTAGAAATTCCTGCATGGCTTGGACAAAAATCTTTTCCAAATGGTAGTCCAGAGCAAGTTGGATAACCTTGGCTTCTTTCTTGGCTGCTCGAAAAAGGTGAACCCATACTAGATAAAGGTCGGTTTTAACATCATAGTGGCTCAACTGTTCCATAATGTTATGGACACTGCGTTTAAAAACACTTTCCAAAATCTCTTCTTTAGAGTCATAGTTACGATAGAAGGCAGCACGAGAGACTCCCGCCCGTTTGACCAGCTCCGAAATACTGATCTTGGCCAAGTCTTTTTTCTCTAGAAGTTGCAAAAGAGCCGTCTCGATTGCTTCTCTGGTTAAAAAATTGGATTCTTGATTTGATTTTCTGAGATTTTCAAGAGATTTTTCAGATATTTTACGTTCAGACATAACAATTTCTTTCTACTTGTGACAACAGAGAGGTGGTACTTTTGTTTCAAGGGCTTTCATGATATAATTGTAAAAAAAGACAGAACCTTTGTCAATGTATAAGTGACAAAGATGGAGAATTTCTATGACTTGGAAGATTGTAGCTGACTCTGGTTGTGATTATCGTCAACTGGCAACTCCTGCTATTGATACGGAATTTGTTAGTGTTCCTTTAACCATTCAAGTAGCTGATCAGGTCTTTATCGATGATGCCAATCTTGACATTGACCACATGATGGAAACCATGTATGCGACTTCTGAGGCTTCAAAATCAGCTTGTCCTAGCCCTGATGATTACTTGCGAGCATTTGAAGGTGCTAAGCATATCTTTGTCGTTACTATCACTGGTACTCTTTCAGGTAGCCATAATAGTGCACAGCTCGCTAAGAATATCTATCTGGAAGAACACCCTGACACTCAGATTCATGTGATCGATACATTGTCTGCAGGTGGTGAGGTTGACTTGATTGTCGAGAAAATCAATAGCTTGATTGATCAAGGACTTTCTTATGAGGAAATTGTTGAAGCTATTACAGCCTACCAAGAAAAAACGAAGTTGCTTTTTGTACTCGCTAAGGTTGATAACTTGGTAAAAAATGGTCGTTTAAGCAAGCTGATCGGTACAGTTGTCGGTCTTCTCAACATCCGTATGGTTGGGGAAGCAAGTGAAACTGGAACCCTAGAACTACTCCAAAAAGCGCGTGGACCAAAAAAATCCCTTCAAGCAGCCTATGAAGAACTCATCAAGGCTGGCTACGCTGGTGGCCGTATCGTCATGGCTCATCGCAGCAATGAAAAATTCTGTCAGCAATTGTCAGAACGCTTGCTGGAAACCTTCCCACAAGCGGATATCAAAATCATCCCGACATCTGGTCTCTGCAGTTTCTATGCAGAAGATGGCGGTTTGTTGATGGGATATGAAATCAACTAAGATTATGAGCAACAAGAGATGTCAAGCATCTCTTGTTTTTTGTGGTACAATAGAGCTATGAAACATTTTGATACTATTGTCATTGGTGGAGGACCTGCAGGTATGATGGCTACCATTTCCAGTAGCTTTTATGGTCAGAAAACTCTACTCATCGAAAAAAATCGAAAACTTGGGAAAAAATTAGCTGGAACGGGCGGTGGTCGTTGTAATGTGACCAACAATGGAACTTTAGATGACCTATTAGCTGGCATCCCTGGTAACGGGCGGTTTCTTTACAGTGTCTTCTCCCAGTTTGATAACCATGATATCATCAACTTTTTTACGGAAAATGGTGTTAAACTCAAGGTCGAGGACCACGGACGCGTCTTTCCTGCTAGTGACAAGTCTCGGACTATTATCGAGACACTAGAAAAGAAAATCACTGAACTCGGTGGTCAAGTTGCTACTCAAACAGAAATTGTTTCGGTTAAAAAGATAGACGACCAGTTTGTCCTTAAGTCCGCAGACCAAACCTTCACTTGTAATAAACTGATTGTTACAACTGGTGGTAAATCCTATCCTTCTACTGGTTCTACTGGTTTTGGGCATGAGATCGCCCGCCATTTTAAACATACCATTACTGAGCTTGAAGCTGCTGAGAGCCCATTGTTGACTGATTTTCCACACAAAGCGCTTCAGGGGATTTCACTAGACGATGTGACCTTAAGCTATGGTAAGCATGTCATCACTCACGATCTGCTCTTTACCCACTTTGGTTTGTCGGGTCCTGCTGCTCTGCGTATGTCTAGTTTTGTCAAGGGTGGGGAGGTTCTCTCGCTAGATGTTTTGCCTCAACTTTCTGAGAAGGACTTGGTAGCATTTCTAGAGGAAAATCGGGAAAAATCCTTGAAAAATGCTTTAAAAACTTTGCTTCCAGAACGCTTGGCAGAATTTTTGGTGCAAGGCTATCCTAACAAAGTCAAACAACTGACTGAAAAGGAACGCGAACAACTTCTCCAGTCCATCAAGGCTCTTAAAATCCCTGTGACTGGAAAAATGTCTCTTGCCAAGTCCTTTGTCACCAAAGGCGGTGTCAGTCTTAAGGAAATCAATCCTAAAACCCTCGAAAGTAAGCTCGTTCCTGGGCTCCACTTTGCAGGCGAGGTACTGGATATCAATGCCCACACGGGTGGCTTTAACATCACTTCTGCCCTCTGCACTGGCTGGGTAGCAGGAAGTCTGCATTATGATTAAATATCAAAGGTTGTAAAAAATGAATAGAAGAGAATCAGTTGAATTTGTCAACATGTGCATGATTCAAAACGGAGACAAGGTTCTGGTCCAAGACAGAGTTAGCCCTGACTGGCCTGGTATTTCTTTCCTGGTGGGAGGTGCTATAAATTTTTAAAAAATCATAGCTTCTTCCATTGATAACGATACATAAAATTGTCAAGCATAGCTTAAAAACTATTACAAAATAAATTTCGAATTAATCATATAGAATGCTACTATTTTTTTTTTAAAAATGTTACAATAATAGCGAGAAAAAATCTCGGAGGTTGAATATGCTAATAGAATTTAAAGCAAAGAATTTTACATCTTTCAAAAATGAAGTGACATTTAGTATGGTATCTTCAGAAAAATTACAGGAATTATTAAATAACCGAATTGAAATTGAAACAGATTTCCATTTATTAAAATCTGCTAGTATTTTTGGAGCAAATGCCAGTGGAAAGACTAATTTATTGCACGCTTTAGGATTTATTATTGCCTTTCTTCAACGTTCAATGTTAGATTCTCAAGAAGGTAAACGAAATTTTAAAAATTTGACATTTTCTTTAGATAATTCGAGCAAAGATAGTCCTACAGAATTTGAAATTTCCTTTCTTTTGAAAAAAAAAATTGTAACGTATAATTTTTCTCTTTTTCAAGGAGATGTAACATCAGAAAGTTTAGTTATAGATGATGACCTAATTTTTGAAAGAAATTCAGATAAGATTCTAGACTACTCCTCTGATATCTTTAAGACTGAAGAAGAGTTAAATTTAAAGTTTAGCCTAACAAATTCTAATTCACTATTTTTAACTGTTCTTTCTGTAACAAATACAAAAATAGCAGAAGATATTATTGAATATCTTACAGAAAATATTAATTTTTTATCTGGTGATGGAAAGAATACTAAAATCACTAAAAATGCAATTAAAGAAAATAAAGGCTATAAATCAAAGGTACTAGATTTACTCAAGGTTGTTGATTTCAATATTACTGATTTGGATATCAAACAACACAAATTTGAAATAAAACCTTTTGGTGACTCCGATGCAGAAATCCCTATAGAGATTGTTGAAAAAGCACGAGAAGAAGCACGAAACGAAGCGACTCGCCTGTTATCAAAGCATAATATTTATGATTCAGAAGGAATGATTGTTGATAGCAAGCTATTTGATGTAGAAGGATTTGAATCTAGCGGAACTCGAGTATTCTTAAGTTTAGCAGGTCCAATTATTAACGTAATAGAAAAAGGAGGAATTTTAGTAATTGATGAAGCAGATGCATTATTACATCCTCTAGTTACTAAATATTTAATTGAACTCTTTAATGATATTGAAAACACTCATTCTCAATTAATTATCACAAGCCATAATTCAAATATTCTTGATCAGGAATTATTAAGAAGAGATCAAATCTGGTTTGTAGAAAAAGATGAACTTGAGATTAGTCATTTGACTGCTCTTTCAGAATATAAATTTAATGGTTCCGTTGTTCGTAGTGATGAAAGATATGCGAAAAACTATTTAAAAGGTAAATACGGAGCTATTCCTTATATTAGAAATGATATGATTCATGAAATTTTCAAAGCTAATTCAGGAGATTGATTTGTTATGGGTAAGAAAGATTTTTCAAGAGATAGCAAAACTGATACAAAAGAACAATTACCGATAATTTTGATTGTATGCGAAGGAGAAAGAACAGAACCAAATTATTTTGATCAATTTGAAGTAACAAATATAACAATAGATCCAAGGGGAATTGGAGATAATACTGTAAGGCTTGTAGAATATGCCATCAAGGAATCAAAAACAAATGATTATGATCAAGTTTGGTGTGTATTTGATAAAGACAGTTTTCCAAATCAAAATTTCAATAGGGCAGTGGAACTGGCAAAAAATGAGAATTTCGGAATTGCTTATAGCAATGAATCTTTCGAACTTTGGTATATTCTACATTTTGAATTTTTAAATTCTCAGATTACTCGTGATCAATACATTAAAAAATTAAATAATATCTTTAAATCTAAAAAAGATGAAGGTTTCCCAGATTCTTACGAAAAGAAGGACCCTAACATTTACAGAATTTTAAAACCCTATCAACATGTAGCTCTAAAAAATGCCAAAAATTTATCCAAAGATTATGAAAGTGAATTAATTCCTTCATCCGCAACACAATGTCCTGTGACTTATGTATATAAATTAGTTGAAGAGTTAAATAAATGGATTCCATCACATCGACTTGATTAACAAAATACAAAATTTGAATTAAATTTTAAAAATTCTACTATGTTAGCGTTACCTTTCCTGGTGGTCATGTTGAACGTGGCGAATCCTTTGTCGATGCTGTCATTCGTGAAGTGAAAGAAGAAACTGGTCTGACCATTTCCAAACCCCAACTCTGTGGTATCAAAAACTGGTACGATGACAAGGATTATCGTTATGTCGTCCTTTTTTACAAGACAGAACACTTTACTGGTGAACTCCAGTCTTCAGACGAAGGGAAGGTTTGGTGGGAGGACTTTGAAAATCTATCTCATCTAAAACTTGCTACTGATGATATGTCTGATATGCTTCGTGTTTTTTTAGAAGAGAATCTCAGTGAATTCTTTTACTACAAAGACGGTGACGACTGGCTTTACGATTTGAAGTAAAAAATAGGCTAGGAAATTCCTAGCCTATTTATTCTGCATTTGTCTGAACGTAAGCAGCAATAACATCTGATGTGTATTGAGCTGTTCCAGCTCCAAATTTGTCAATGTTTTCCTTAAACTCTGGGTTGTAGACGTAGCCTTTACCGATATGACCGAATACCTCAATAGAGCAGTCAAATCCATAAGTACGAAGGGCTTGCAAGAGTTTGGCTGCTTCTTCTTGGTTTTCGGCCGCTGTTGCAGCTAGTCCATTTTTAAGGTTTTGAGCTAAAGCTTGAAAAACTTGGTTAAAAGCGGCAGTAGCCTCATCTTCTCTACCTTTTTGGCGCTCGAGCGCTTGGTCCATGACTTCTTGTCCATATTTCTCTACCGCCTCTTGGTGGTATTTTTGATGGTCTTGGTAGTTAAATCCAGTGAATTTTTCCTCAATCGTCATTTTTCTTTCTCCTTTTTGTTCTTGAATGGTTTTTTGCAAGGTGGAAATCAAGGTATCCAGATGTTGCCTTTCTCGAGTCAAATAGTCCAACTGCCTAGTCAAATGGGGCAATAAATCTGTCCTTTCTTCCTTTAACAGCTCTGCTATTTTTTCTAAAGAAAAGCCTAGATATTTGTAGTAAAGAATGACTTGAAGGCGTTCCAAATCCTCTTGACTATAAGTTCGATAGCCGTTTTCCAACTTTAAGGGAACCAGAAGTCCTATCTTATCGTAGTGGTGCAGGGTCTTGACAGAGACACCCGAAAGCTGCGCAGCTTCTTTGATATGGTACATGATTTCCTCCTTATACTCAATGAAAATCAAAGAGCAAACTAGGAAGCTAGCCGCAAGTTGTACTTGAGTACGGTAAGGCGACGCTGACGTGGTTTGAATTTGATTTTCGAAGAGTATTACATTGATAGTATAACCCCTCCCCCTAGGTCAGAGTCAAGCGTTTTTGCGAAAAATTTTTAACTTTTTGAGAAAGGTGTGAAAACTTGAAAATGGTTTTCTTGACAGACCTTAGAAAACATGATAGGATAGTCAAGTCTATCAATCAAACAGAAGGCTCATAAAGAGCCATTGAGAGAAGGCTATTTGACAACTCAAGTAGCCTTTTCTTATTTTAAAAAAGGAGATTGGAGTTTCAACTATGTCAGAAAAATCGCAATGGGGCTCGAAACTTGGCTTTATTCTAGCATCTGCTGGCTCAGCCATCGGGCTTGGTGCCGTTTGGAAGTTTCCCTATATGACTGCTGCAAATGGCGGTGGAGGCTTTTTACTGGTCTTTCTCATTTCCACTATTTTAATCGGTTTCCCTCTCCTGCTGGCTGAATTTGCCCTTGGTCGTAGTGCTGGCGTTTCCGCTATCAAAACCTTTGGAAAACTGGGCAACAATAACAAGTACAACTTTATCGGTTGGATTGGTGCCTTTGCCCTCTTTATCCTTCTCTCCTTTTACAGTGTTATCGGAGGATGGATTCTAGTATATCTGGGTATTGAGTTTGGGAAATTATTCCAGCTTGGTGGAACGGGTGATTATGCTCAGTTATTTACTTCAATCATTTCAAATCCAGCCATTGCCCTAGGAGCTCAAGCAGCCTTTATCTTATTGAATATCTTTATTGTATCACGTGGGGTTCAAAAAGGGATCGAAAGAGCTTCGAAAGTCATGATGCCGCTACTCTTTATCATCTTTGTCGTGATTATTGGGCGCTCTCTCAGCTTGCCAAATGCCATGGAAGGGGTTCTCTACTTTCTCAAACCAGACTTTTCAAAACTAACTAGCGCTGGTCTCCTCTATGCTCTGGGTCAATCTTTCTTTGCTCTCTCACTAGGGGTGACAGCCATGCTGACATATGCATCCTACTTGGACAAGAAAACCAATCTGGTCCAGTCAGGGATTTCCATCGTAGCTATGAACATCTCGGTATCCATCATGGCGGGACTTGCCATTTTCCCAGCCATGTCAGCCTTCAATATCCAGTCTGAAGGGGGACCAAGCCTGCTCTTTATCGTCTTGCCTCAACTCTTTGACAAGATGCCTTTTGGAACCATTTTCTACATCCTCTTCCTCTTGCTCTTCCTCTTTGCGACGGTCACTTCCTCTGTCGTGATGCTGGAAATCAATGTGGGCAATATCACCAACCAGGACAATCGCAAGCGTGCCAAGTGGAGTGCCATTTTAGGAATCTTGACCTTTGTCTTTGGAATTCCTTCAGCCCTTTCTTACGGTGTTATGGCGGATGTTCACATTTTGGGGAAGACTTTCTTTGATGCTATGGACTTCTTGGTTTCCAATCTCCTCATGCCATTTGGAGCTCTCTGCCTGTCACTCTTTACAGGCTATATCTTTAAAAATGCTCTTGCTAAGGAGGAACTCCATCTTGATGAAACAGCATGGAAACAGGGACTGTTCCAAGTCTGGCTCTTCCTTCTTCGTTTCATCATTCCAATCATCATCATCGTGGTCTTCATCGCCCAATTTATGTAATCAAAAAGGACTTGAGTAGAAAACTCAGGCCCTTTCTTTTTTATGGATGGCTAACAATCAATTCCAGACCTTGCCCTTCCAATGTCCAAGCTTCAACATCACTTGGTAGGATAAAGTGGCTACCTTTTTGGATTGGATAATTTTTCCCGTCAACAGTTAGTTGACCTTGACCAGCCAAGACACTGAATAAGCTGTAGTCAGCTGTCTTTTCGAAGTCAACTTTTCCAGTAATTTCCCACTTGTAAACTGCAAAGAAATCATTGGATACAAGGAGAGTGGAACGTAAATCATCAGCTTTGATAGTTACAGGACGGCTATTGGCAGGCTCGCCAATATTCAAGACATCGATAGATTTTTCAAGGTGAAGTTCACGCAAGTTGCCATTATCATCCTTACGGTCAAAGTCATAGACACGGTAAGTGGTATCGCTAGATTGCTGAGTTTCAAGAATCAAAATTCCTGCTCCGATAGCGTGCATGGTGCCACTTGGTACATAGAAGAAATCTCCAGCCTTTACAGGAACTTTTGTCAACAAGGCATCCCAGTTCTTGTCCTCGATTTGCTGGCGGAGTTCTTCTTTTGACTTGGCATTGTGACCATAGATAATTTCTGAACCTTCATCCGCTGCGATAATGTACCAGCATTCTGTTTTTCCAAGTTCA
Organism: Streptococcus oralis; assembly: GCA_963515155.1. GTDB lineage: Bacteria > Bacillota > Bacilli > Lactobacillales > Streptococcaceae > Streptococcus > Streptococcus oralis_CW. The sequence goes on from CAUPXG010000005.1 coordinate 30,733, forward strand.
CCTTCATGCTCTAGTCCATAGGCATCGTCTGGGTGAACTTGGACACTGAGCCAGTCGTTGGCATCCAGAATCTTAGTCAAAAGTGGAAATACAGGCTCAGGACGATTGCCAAACAATTCACGATGTTCCGCATACAAAGTAGCGAGGTCTGTTCCCTGGTAGCGTCCATTGGCAACTTTAGAGACTCCATTTGGATGGGCTGAGATGGCCCAATATTCTCCGATTTTTTCACTTGGGATGTCGTAACCAAACTCATCACGTAGCTTGGTTCCACCCCAGATTTTTTCTTGCATAACTGATTGTAAAAATAATGGTTCTGACATGTCGATCTCCTGTCTGATTTTTCTCCCCTCATTATAGCAAAAAGCTCCATCTAATTGAACTCTTTTTCACATATTATAAAGTAGGGAGAAGATTTTATAAAAATAGTGAACAAATGTGCTCTACTCAATGCTTGCACCATTGCTGGCAATGACATCCTTGTACCAGTAGAAGGATTTCTTCTTGCTACGTTTGAGGCTTCCATGACCAGCATTATCTCGATCTACATAGATAAAGCCATAGCGCTTGTTCATTTCGCCTGTTCCAGCTGAAACCAGATCGATACAGCCCCAAGTCGTATAACCAAGCAAGTCAACGCCATCTTGGTAAATGGCATCTCGCATGGCCTTGATATGAGCCTCTAAGTAAGCAATCCGATAGTCATCTGCTACATGACCATTCTCATCCGGTGTATCCATAGCACCTAGACCGTTTTCCACGATGAACATTGGCTTTTGGTAACGATCCCAGATAGCATTGAGGGTGATACGAAGACCAAGTGGGTCAATCTGCCATCCCCATTCTGAGGATTCAAGATAAGGATTTTTGAGAGAGGCAAAGATATTTCCAGCAGTTAATTCTTTAACTTCTGGATCACCTGAGGCTACTAGACTTGCATAGTAAGAGAAGGAAACAAAGTCAACAGTATTGTCCTTCAACAACTCTAAATCTTCTGCAGTCATTTGAATCTCGATTCGCTCACGCTCCCACTGCTTCTTGGCGTAGTTTGGGTATTCCCCACGCGCTTGAACATCAATGAAGAAGTAACTCTTGCGGTCTTCCTCCATGGCTGCCCAGTAGTCTCTTGGATGGGCTGTGTTAGGATAGTATTGCCCTGCAGCCAACATACATCCCACCTTATTTTCTGGGTCAATTTCGTGGGCAATCTTTGTCGCAAGAGCTGAAGCTACCAACTCATAGTGTGCAGCCTGATATTTAACCAGTTCTTGATTTTCTCCTTCTTCAAAACAGAGCCCAGCTCCCATAAAGGGGGCATGGAGAATCATGTTGATTTCGTTGAAGGTAAGCCAATATTTGACCAAACCCTTATAGCGGGTAAAGAGTGTGCGACAAAGTTTTTCATAGAAGTCTAACATCCGACGATTGCGCCAACCACCGTACTCTGTAATCAAGTGCATAGGACAGTCGAAATGAGTGATAGTCACCAGAGGTTGGATACCATACTTGTGGCACTCCTTAAATAAATCCTCATAAAAGGCTAGACCAGCTTCATTTGGCACTGTTTCGTCGCCCTTAGGAAAAATCCGAGTCCAAGCAATGGATAGACGATAAGTCTTAAAGCCCATTTCCGCAAAAAGGGCAATATCTTCCTTGTAATGATGGTACATATCAATAGCTTGCTTGGCTGGGTAAAAATAGCCCTCCTCAAACGAAAACATCTTTTTCTGACCTGTGATAATGGCTTCACGATCTGGACCGATGGGGACGACATCCACATTCGCCAATCCACGACCTTCTAAATTATAAGCACCCTCACACTGGTTGGCAGCTGTCGCTCCGCCCCACAAGAAACCATCCGGAAAAGTCAGTTTTTCGGTCATAACTCTACTCACTTTCTTATTTGCTTGTTCATTTACTTATATTATAACTTATTCTGTAAACCTTTTCTTATAAAATACTGTGACATACTGATACTATTCTACTATTTAAGTTTATCAGATTGTTTTTTAAAAAATTATCCTCTAGAAAAAGTAAATAGCCTCCCCTGAAACAAAAAAGAAGACTGAAAACTAGTCTCCTCTGTTCCTTTTAAATCAAAGCTGTAATAACCGTCACTAGGCCAAAAATAATACCTGGTGCATTAGCTGCTGCAAGGGGGATATCTCTTTCTTTTTTGAAAAGACCGTAGTAAACCCAGAGACTACAGTTGATGGCAGCAACCAAGGGCTGGATGAAATTTCCTTTTTGACCAGCCAGATTGTTCATGATTTGTGGGAAGTAAGACACATACATCATAACAGACATAAAGGTCGCTACCCAACCTAAAATTTTCATTTGTTTTTCAGACATTTTCAAAACCTCTTTCATTTTTACTGAATCTTATTTTAAAATATTCTTTCAAAACAATCAAGTCTTTAAAACTTTTGTTATAAAGATATAAACTATCACAATCTTGTTATAAGAAAGAGGGAACAGAAAAAAGACCGAATTGCTCCGTTCTGTTTACTCAATCAAATATTAGAAAATGAATACTCCTTTTCAATGAATCGATTGATTGATGGTAAATAAGCCGTTAGAAATTATTGACAGTATCGAAATTTTCTAGTAAAATGAATTTTGTTAATACCTAAATGGTGTGTAGTTTTCTATCAACATAGTCAGGAGAAAAGGAACTTATGCTAAAAAAATTTAATGAATTGTCACTGAAAGATAAGGCTTATCTAATTGGCGGTTTGAGCTTATTAGTCATTGTGATCTCATTTGGTCTACTCAATCGTCAAACAGTAACTGTCAGTCTTGTCTTTACACAACTATCTGCTCCCTTGATTTTGGTGATTTTTACTTGTCTAGTAATCGGGATCATTGCTGGTAGTGCTATTGGTATTAGCTATCACCATAACAAGACTCAAGATCTGAGAAGCCGCATTGCTGAAGCAGAAGCGACTATCAATATAAAAGACAGGGAGCTTGTCCAGTACGAGGAACAGGTGCAACAATTAAAACAGGAAGCCAAACAATAAGTGTAGAAATCATAACCACCCGTGAAAACGGGTGGTTTTTTGTCTCGCACCTAACGGAGCGAGACGGACTGAAAGTCGCATAAATACAAAAAAGATCGAATTGCTCCGATCTTTTTAAGTTTCACTCCAAGAATGTTTAGATAAAAAATTTGATAATAGAATTACCTACTTCATACGATAAAAATCAATCACTAGACCAGCAGGCCCTTTAACTAATAAGGACTCTGTTCCCCAATCGGTTACAGTTGGTCCGTTTAAAACCTGGATACCAAGTTCTTTCAACCGTTGGTAATTCTGGTCTACATCCTCAACCTCGATATGAAGAATGATTCCTGACTGAAAATCTTCCAAAGGAATCAAATGATTTTGGGACAACATCAGACAGTGACTGCCAATCGTAAACTGAGCAAAACTGTCATCAACATAATCGGGCTTTTTATCCAAAATACGCTCCAAGTCAGCACAGACTTGGGGAACATCTGAAACGATAATATCTAATTGATTTAAATTCATTTACTATCCTCCATAAAAAGACCGGATTGCTCCGATCTTTTTAAGTTCCACGAAGGAATTATTTAATTGCGCGTGATTGCAATCCTTCTTCTTCCAAGAAGAGGCGGAATGGTACGAGTTCTTCTGCTTCGTATTTTTCCTTGAAGGCTTTGATTGCTTCTTCTGAGTGAAGTTTTGGATCCAATTCAAGTACTTCTACTGGAAGTGGACGGTGTGGAGTGATGCGAGCATCGATCACAACAGTTTTACCTTCTTTGTTGAGTTTAACAGCTTCTGCAACAACTGCATCGATGTCTTCGATACGGTCAACTGTAAATCCTACAGCACCTTGAGCTTCAGCGATTTTCGCATAGTCAGCATTAGGGAAGTCACAACCAAACAAGTGTTTGTTTGTGTCTTCGTATTTGTCCTTGATGAAGGCATATTTACCATTTGAGAAGACAACGTTGATAACTGGAAGGTCGTATTGAACGTTTGTGATAACGTCTGGGTAGCACATGTTGAATGCACCGTCACCCATGATGTTCCATACTTGGCGATCTGGATTGTCTTTCTTAGCAGCGATACCACCAGGAAGGGCAATACCCATTGTCGCAAAGAGTGGAGATGTACGCCACATGTTCTTAGGTGTCATGTGAAGGTGACGAGTAGATGTTTGAGTAGTGTCACCTACGTCGATTGAGTAGATAGCGTCTTGATCAGCATGTTTGTTGATTGCATTGTAAACTTGGTACAATTGCAATTCACCCTCAGTTTTACCTTCGAGTTTGTTCATGTAATCACGCCAGTTTTGGTTGTTCTTAACGTTTGCACGCCACCATGGAGTAGATTCTACTGGGTTTACTTTGTCAAGGATAGCTTTAGCTGCTTGACCTGCATCACCAAGGATTGAAGCGTCAAGGGCATGACGTTTACCAAGTTTGTAAGGGTCGATATCCACTTGGATGAATTTTTCAGTGTTCTTGAAGGCTTCGTAAACTTCAGCAAATGGGAAGTTTGAACCAAGGAAAAGAACTGTGTCTGCTTCGAAGACCACTTCGTTGGCTGGTTTCCAACCAACACGGTAAGCAGAACCTGTCAAACCTTCATAGTTCCACTCAAAAGCTTCAAAGTTTTTACCAGTTGTGATGATTGGTGCTTTGATTTTACGTGACAATTCAGTAATCACTTCACCAGCTTTAACACCACCGTAACCAGCATAGATAACTGGACGTTCAGCATTGTTCAAGATTTCAACAGCTTTGTCGATTTCAACTTCGTTCAAGGCAGGAGCGATGAATGAACGTTCGTATGAACCTGAACCGTAGTATGAGTTTTCGTCGATTTCTTGGAAACCGAAGTTTACTGGGATTTCAACAACAGCTGGACCTTTTTTAGAAACTGCAGCACGGCAAGCTTCGTCGATTACTTTTGGCAATTGCTCAGCGTAAGCGACACGTTTGTTGTAGACAGCGATACCGTTGTACATTGGGTTTTGGTTCAATTCTTGGAAGGCATCCATGTTGAGTTCGTTAACTGGACGTGATCCAAGGATAGCAAGGAATGGAGTGTTATCCATAGCTGCATCGTAAACACCGTTAATCAAGTGAGTCGCACCTGGACCACCTGAACCTACTGCAACCCCGATTGAGCCGCCGAATTTAGCTTGCATGACCGCAGCAAGAGCACCTGTTTCTTCGTGGCGAACTTGCAAGAAGCGGATATCTTTGTCTTCAGCCAAAGCATCCATGAGTGAGCTGAGTGTTCCTGATGGGATACCGTAGATGGTGTCTACGCCCCATGTTTTCAATACGTTGAGCATTGCTGCAGATGCAGTAATTTTCCCTTGAGTCATAATGATAACTCTCCTTCAAATATTTTTAAAACTTGATAAATCCGTTTTCATATACTAATTGGAAACGTTTCAGCAAATTTTTACTCTACTACTTTACCACATTTGTTTTGGGTCTCCTAAGAATGTGCTCAGAAGTTTTTATTCTCTATTACAGTACAGTTTGAAAACGTTTTTAGAATCTGTTTTATAATAAAAAGCGAGCAAGCCCGCTTCTTAGTCTATCTTAGTAACGTTTAGCATGAGTGAACTAATCAAAACAGATACAGAACTAAAAGCCATGGCTAGACCAGCCAGTTCTGGGTTGAGCACCAAACCAATACCTGAAAAGACTCCTGCTGCAATCGGAATTCCGATAACATTGTAGATAAAGGCCCAGAAGAGGTTGAGAAGAATTCGATTGAAGGTTCTCTTGCTCATATCAAAGGCACGAACCACTCCTGTCAAATCATTGTGAGTAAGAACAATCCCTGCCGACTCAATAGCAATATCAGTTCCTGCGCCCATGGCAATCCCCACATCCGCTACACTAAGGGCTGGCGCATCATTGATACCATCTCCAACAAAGGCCAATTTCCCATTCTTTTGAAGCTTGTGAATTTCATGTGCCTTTTCCTCTGGCAAGACATTTGCGATTACTTCTTCGATACCAATTTGTTCTGCAATCGCATGGGCTACTCCAGCATTATCTCCAGTAAGCATGACCGTTCTAAGACCACGTTTTTTCAATTTAGCAATAGCTTCTTTGGCATTTTCCTTAGGGACATCCTGCAAGGCAATTAAGCCTTTTAACTGACCATCCACGGATAGGAAGACAACTGTTTTTGCTTCTTTCTCAAGCAAATCAAATCGTTCTTGATAATCATGTGGAATAGCAAGGTCAGCTAAAAGTTTAGCATTCCCCAGCAAGACTTGCTTACCATTAATAATCCCAGTCACACCTTTTCCATGCAAGGCTTGGAAGTTTTCCACTGGGTAAAGGCTAATTCCTAGTTCAGATGCACGATTAACAATAGCTTGAGCTAGCGGGTGTTGAGATACATCTTCCAGTGAAGCAGCCAAACTTAGCACTTCTCCTTCATCTCCGATAACATCTGTCACTACTGGCTTCCCTTCGGTCAAGGTTCCTGTCTTATCAAAAACAACCGTTTGAACTTTTTGGATTTCCTGTAGAACTGTACCATTTTTGAGAAGAATCCCCATCTTGGCACTTCGTCCTGTTCCAACCATGAGTGCTGTTGGTGTCGCAAGTCCAAGAGCACAAGGGCAGGCAATAATCAAGACTGCAACACCATAGAGAAGCGACGTTACAAAACTTTCACCAAGAAAAACAAACCAGATCCAAAAAGTAAGGAGTCCTAAAATGACAACTGCTGGTACGAAAATTCCAGAAATCTTGTCTGTCAAATCTTGAATAGGAGCACGACTGGTTTGAGCTTTCTTCACAAAGTCTACAATCTGAGCCAACATGGTTTCAGAACCTACTTTTTCAGCTCTAAAAATGATCGTACCACTATTATTGATGGTTGAACCAATGACAGCATCTCCAACTGATTTATCGACTGGAATACTTTCCCCAGTTACCATTGATTCATCAATACTAGTTTCTCCTTCTATTACAGTCCCATCAACGGCAATTTTTTCACCTGGTCGAACGCGAATGAGATCCCCAACTTTGACTTGTTCTAGAGGTATTTGAACATAAACATCATCACGCAAAACCTCTGCTGTTTTTGCTTGTAGGTCTAATAATTTTTCGACTGCCTGCGAAGTATTTTTTCGCATTTTTTCCTCAAAAACTGCTCCCAAAAGAATGAAGAAGAGGATAAATGCAGCACTTTCAAAGTAAACGGGCAGACCAGTGAAGAGGGCAACTAAGCTATAGAAATAGGCCACTAGGGCTCCCAGAGCAACCAAGGTATCCATGTTGGAATTGTGCTTTTTAAAACTAGCCCAGGCGCTTCTGATATATGGAACTCCAGCTACTAGCATAATGGGTGTTGTGGCTAAAAAGGTTCCCCAACGCATGACTTGGTGACTAATTCCTCCTATCGACATACCAATCATGAGAATCACAAGAGGCACAGTAAAGATAGTAGTAATCCAAAAACGTTGTAAAAGTGATAGAGATTTTCGAGTCTTCTCAACTACGGTATAACTCCCCTTTTGCATCTTCATGCCACATGAAAATTCATGTTGGCCTAACTCTTGAGGTGTAAAACGAATTGTCTTCTCTTCATCCACACCGATTGGTTCTAGAATTCCTTCTTCTTCGAAGAGAATCTCTTTATAACAGTTTGAAGGTGTCACACGATGAAAGGTAATCTCAGCAGGAATCCCTTTTTGCAGTTGAATGTGGTCTGGATGGTAGCCTTTGTCTGCCGTGATACGGATTTTTTGAACACCATTTTCAAGACTTGCTTTTACGATTTCAGTCATATCATTCTCCTATTCTACAATCATCTTACCGTGCATCATATTCATGCCACAAGAGAAACCATACTCTCCAGCCTGTTCAGGTGTGATTTCCACTACATACTCTTCACCCATAGGCAAGTCCGCATGCACACCAAAATCTGGAAAGACGATCTGATCTAGGCAGGGTGAAGGGTCCTTGCGGTCAAAGACGATACGGGCTGGCACTGATTTCTTAAGAATAATCAACTCAGGCGTATAGCCCCCTTTGACTTCCACTCGAATCTCTTGGTAGCCCTTTTTTTGCTGGGCTTTTTGTTCAGATTTTTCAGGCTTTTTGAAAAACCAAAACAAGATAAACGCGATAAGGGCAATACAAATAATGGTTACAATACTATTTAACATGACGTCTCCTTTACATACAATTACATTTTACTTCAACAACTGCGCTAGCTTTTTTCTTAGAAATCACAGCTTTCAAATCTTCCAAGTCAGCCTGAGTAAAATCACATTCCACAATCAAGTCAGCCAACAAGTTCTTAATCCTACGAGAACAAACCTTGTCTTTGATATCTTGGACAAGTAAATCCCGACTTTGATCCAGAGTCAAAAGGGCTGAATAGACAAAGAACTTGCCTTCTTTTTTCCTTGTCAGACACTCTTTCTCAACCAAACGAGCCAAAAGAGTTTGAATGGTTGACTTGGACCAGTCGAACCGCTCCGCCAGAACCCTGATCAAATCGCTACTGGTCTGCTCTCCTTGCATCCAAATAATCTTCATGACCTGCCATTCTGCATCTGAAATCTGCATCATCACACCTCCTAAATCTACATTTGTCGATTACAGTTATTAGTATACTCCGAAAATCTACATTTGTCAACTATAATTTTTATTATTTTTTCGAAAAATAGAATTTTAATCCTGTAACGAGAGATTTGCAATCAAATTTTACTATATAAACTATAAAAATATGCTATACTGAAGAAAAAAGAAAACAACCACTAGGGGTGCGTAAAGCTGAGATTAACGACTGTTAGATCCCTTTGACTCAATCTAGGTAATGCTGGCTGATGGAAGTGGAAAATAGTGAGGACTACCCAGTCTTCTATTTCCTTCCTAAAACAGACTTGCTTGTTCTTAAGAATACAAACTTCAGTTGGTTGGGAGGTTTTAGATGACTTATTTACCCGTTGCTCTAACCATTGCTGGGACAGACCCTAGTGGCGGTGCTGGCATTATGGCTGATTTGAAGTCGTTCCAAGCTAGAGATGTCTATGGAATGGCCGTTGTGACCAGCCTTGTCGCTCAAAATACCAGAGGTGTTCAATTAATCGAGCACGTCTCTAACCAAATGCTGAAAGCTCAATTGGAGAGTGTCTTTTCGGATATCAAACCTCAGGCTGTAAAAACTGGTATGTTGGCAACTACTGAAATCATGGAAATCATCCAACCCTATCTTAAAAAGCTGGACTGTCCCTACGTGCTGGACCCTGTTATGGTCGCAACAAGCGGTGATACCCTGATAGATACTAGTGCGAGAAGCTACCTAAAAACAAACCTGCTTCCTCTTGCAAGCATCATTACACCCAATCTTCCTGAGGCAGAAGAGATTGTTGGTTTTTCAATCCATGATCCAGAAGACATGCAACGTGCTGGTCGCCTGATTTTAAAAGAATTTGGTCCTCAGTCTGTGGTAATCAAAGGTGGCCATCTCGAAGGCGGTGCCAAGGATTTCCTCTTTACTAAGGAGGAGCAATTTGTCTGGGAAAGTCCTAGAATTCAAACCTGTCACACCCATGGCACTGGATGTACTTTTGCTGCAGTGATTACGGCTGAACTAGCCAAGGGGAAAACCCTTTATCAGGCAGTCGATAAGGCCAAGGCCTTTATCACAAAAGCCATCCAAGAAGCTCCTCAACTCGGTCATGGTTCTGGCCCAGTCAACCATACAAGCTTTAAAGATTAAGAAAAAACTCTCTAGTTCCCACTTTAAGGGAATTAGAGAGTTTTTGATTAGAAAATAATGTCATCCAGCTTTGTTAAAAATGCTTGCGTTTTTGCTTCAATATCTTCTGCCTGCATCAAATCACGGACTACAGCTACACCAGCTATGCCAGTTGCAGCAAGTTGGTCAATGTTCTCTGACGTCAAGCCTCCAATAGCAACTACTGGAATGGCGACCGTTTGGCAAATTGTTTTCAAGGTTGAAATCAGGGTGATAGGTGCATTTTCTTTGGTCGTAGTCGGGAAAATGGCTCCTGTTCCCAAGTAATCCGCACCCGATGTTTCCGCCTCAAGAGCCCTTTTTACTGTTTTAGCAGTAACACCGAGGATTTTTTCAGGACCCAAGACTTGGCGGGCAACCGAAACTGGTAGTTCATCGTCGCCAATATGCAAACCTGCAGCATCGACTGCAAGACAGATATCCAACCGATCATCGATAATTAAGGGGACTTGGTAAGCATCTGTTATTTCCTTGACTTGTTTTGCCAGTTGATAGTATTGATTGGTTGTGAGATTTTTTTCTCGTAGTTGGATGATGGTAACACCTGAACGGCAGGCCGTTTCGACTTTTTCAAGAAAGTTTTCCAAGGAATCTTGGTAGCGATTGGTTACTAGATATAGTCTGAGTGCTTCTCTATTCATAAAAGTCTCCTTTGATGGCTTCTAGCCAGTTTTCGTCTCTTTTTAAGAGAGAGAGTTGATTGAGAACTTGGTAACGAAAATCTTCCAATCCCATTCCTTGAACAAGTATTCTCTCAGCAGCGATATTGAGATAAGAAACTGCTAGGCAAGAAGCTTCAACGGCAGTCTTTCCTTGGCTGAGAAAAGCGGCTGTCAAGGCTCCAACCAGGTCTCCTGTCCCTGTTATCCAGTCCAATTCATCACAGCCGTTTCCCAATATTGCAACCTGATTCTCCGAAACAATGAGGTCCTTGGGGCCAGTGACTAAGAAAGACATACCAGGATAAAGCTGACACCAGTCTTTCAAGACTTGAAGCAGATCCTCAGTTTCTTGATCTTTAGCACTAGCATCAACCCCAACTCCGTGATGTTTTAAGCCAACAAGACTTCGGATTTCCGACATATTTCCTTTAAGGACCGTGGGCTTGTATTCTAAAAGATCTGTGACTAAGGTCTTACGAATGGATGAAGCTACTACGCCAACCGCATCTACTACCATTGGGAGAGAAGCTTGGTTTGCATAAGTAGCTGCCATGCGGATTGCTTTCTCCTTCTCAGCTGACAAATGCCCTAGATTGATAAAGAGAGCTTGGCTTTGTTTGGTAAAATCAAGGACCTCTCGGGGATCATCTGCCATGACAGGTTTAGATCCCAGAGCCAAAATGCCATTGGCCAGCATCTCGCAGGAAATCTCATTGGTGATGCAGTGAATCAAGGAGCTGGAGGTTAGAGGAAAGGGATTTGTAAATTCCTGCATCAGTCTATCCTTTCACCAAAGAAATATCCCTGCACTTTTTTAAAGAATTCCTGCTTGATTAAAAATCGAAAGGCGAGAAAAGCTATGGCTGTACCGATCAAGGTTGCTCCGAAAAATCGAGGAGTGTAGATAAACCAGCTAAGCTTGGCCGCAGATCCCGTAAAGAGAACCATGACAGGATAGGAAACAATAGAACCGATAATCCCTGTTCCCAAGATTTCTCCTAGGGCAGAGAAGTGAAATTTTCGACCGTACTTATAAAAGAGACCTGCAAGGAGGGCTCCAAAGGTAGCTCCTGTGAGGGCCAAAGGAGGAATCCCCTGAGTTGACATACGGATAAATGCTGTGACTGTAGCCATGACCAAGGCATAAACAGGCCCCATCAAAATTCCTGCTAGGATATTGACTACACTAGACATCGGTGCCATTCCTTCAATTCGAAAGATGGGTGTAAGGACTACGTCAAGGGCAATCATCATGGATAAAATGGTTAATTTGTGAACTTGAAGTTGGTGGTTTCTCATTTTCTATTTCTTCTCTTTTTCTAAGGACTGCAAATCACTCGTCCATGTTTGGTGTTGGTAAGCCATCTCCCAAAACTTGGCTTCCATATGGACACTGCGGTGGAAGGCCTCTAGCATTTTTTGTTTGTCTGTCTCGTCACTTTCGCGATAGAGCTGATTGACCAGGGCTTCTTCCTCTTTAATCTGCTGTTCTAACTCATCGGTGATATAGGTCTCAATCCACTGCTGATAAAGAGGATTCGGGGATGGTTTGCGATTAAGTTCCTTGCCCAAATCATGGTATAACCAAGGACATGGAAGCAAGCTCGCAAAAGCAATGCCCAAGTTTGGCTCTGCAAACTGTCGATAAATATGCGAAATGTAATGATAACAGGTGGGAGCGATTGGATGTTGCTCCATTTCCTGGTCGCTGATTCCTAATTCCTTGAAAAATTGTTGGCGGATAAACAACTCACCATCCACTAGACTCTGAGCATTTTGTTTCAAGAGTCTTTTCATCTCTTGGTTTGAAGTCTTATCAGCCAAGAGGTGATAGGCTTCTGAAAAAGACTTCAGATAGTAGGCATCCTGAATCAGGTAATAGCGAAAGATGGAAGGTTCCAACGTTCCCTCTTGTAACTGTAAAACAAAGGGATGGTTAAAGGAAGCCTGCCAAGCTTCCGTGGATAATTCCATCGCAATATCTGTAAATTCCATAATAACTCCTTTATAGAAATAGACTGGTTTGAAGCAATAAAAAGAAAAGTAGGTAAATCAATTTTGTCCTCTGAGAAATATAAAAAGTCCGATAGCGATTCTCCAAATGAACATGTTCGTCATATCCGTGAGCAGACAGAGCTCTCAGATAAAGATGGCGCCATCTAAAGACCGTCATCAGAACCTTGCTGTAAATCAAGGGAGACCAAACATGCAGTTTTTGACCACGCAATAAGCAAGCTTCCTTGAGGGACTTGATTTCCTGCTGAATGAGGGGAAAGGCATTGAATACCACAATCAAGGCATAGGCCCAAGACCGTGATAACCCCTTTTGAGCCAAGTACAATAAAAGCTCTTTTAGGGAAATACTAGAAACAAAGACAAGACCGATACAAACCGTCACAAAAGCCCTCGTTCCAAGTATCACTGCCTGCGAAGCATCCCCATGTAACTGTACTGCCCAATAGTTAGCAAAGGATGGCAAAATGGCGAGCAAGAGCATCCAAGCCAACATTTTAAATCGACGATAATAGAGCATAAAGAGGATGCAAAATGCGACTACTGAAAGATTAAGAGCAATCGAAGGAAGGAAAGATGTTTCCAAGGATAAAATCAGCAAGAAAAGACTAATAATCGGTGTCTGAGTTGCTACTTTGATCATACTACCTCACCTCCCCTTGAGTATTCCTACTCAGAAAACTGAGAGGTTTGCTGATAGTCACGTCTTTAATATGACGAAGACCCTCACTAGTCATCTCAATCCAATAATCGACCACAGAGATCAAGGGATCTAAACGATGGCTAATGATCAAAAAACTTCTTCCTTGATTGCTCTCCTCCAACATCCACTGACAAAAGTAGTCGCAAGCTCTATCATCCAAACCTGCAAAAGGTTCATCTAGCAAAATCACAGAAGCCTTACTAGTCAAGATGGTCAATAGCTGAAGAATCTTTTGCTGGCCACCACTTAATTGATAGGGACTCTTATCAAGAGTCTGCTCCAGATTAAAATATCGTAAAGCTTGGAGAATCCGCTGATTTCTTTCAGAGTCTGGACTATCTAATTGCAGTTCCTCTCGCAGACTGACTCGGATAAACTGTTTCTCAGCTTCCTGAACAACACCCGTCAGGTCACGATACAGACTCTTTTTCTTTTTCAGAACCCAACCCTTCCAACTAATGCACCCCTTATACTTTTGAAATTGAAGAATGGAGCGAAAGAGGGTTGATTTCCCTACACCGTTGTCACCCAGGATACAGGATATCCCTTGGTAGAATGTAAAATCAGCAATCGAAAAGAGGGGGCGATTCCCCAGCTCACAAGTCACACGGTCCATATGGAATAGTTCTGGGCTAGAGGCAACTTCCTTTGAAGCAACCTGTGTCATCTCAGAGGTTGGGATTTTATTTATTTCCCTTAGTTGTCCATCTCTTAGCTCCACCATATGGTCGATATAGGCTTCATAATCAGATAAATCATGGTCGCATAAAATAACTGTCTTCCCATCAGAGGCCAACTCTTTTAGAATCTCCAATATCTCCAGCCTGCTCTTGCGGTCAATGGAAGCAAAGGGCTCATCCAAGAGATAGACCCTAGGATTCATGGCAAAGAGAACAGCCAGCGCAGCCTTTTGCTTTTCCCCACCTGATAAGTGATGGATGGGACGGTGCAAGATTGCCTCGCAACGACATTGCCGGACTACCTCAGCTATTTTAGTATCAATCTCTTGGAGGGGATGGCCAATATTCTCCAAGGTAAAAACCAGTTCCTCAAACAAATTCTCCATGGTAAATTGATGATTGGGATTTTGAAAGAGAATACCAACCGTCTGAACACGTTCAACGGTAGAAAGCTGACTAACCTCGCTCCCGTCTATCAGGACTTGACCACTATAGGGAAGAGAAATGACTTGAGCAATAATTTGAAAGAGACTGGATTTTCCTGAACCACTGCTCCCAACTAATAAGGTAAAAGCTTGCCCATGAAAAGTAAAATCAATCGGCTCCGAAAAGATTGAGGACTGAATCCCCCGTAGTTCCAGCCCCATCTACGCCTTTCCTCCAGCTGCAAACTGATGATAGAGTTTGACAATGGCACGAACCAAAATGGTACAGAAGAAAAAGACAGAAACAAAACGAACCACAAGCAAGGAAAGGACAAAAGGAAGGGAGAAGGCGTAGTAACCTAACTTAATGTATTCATAGACAAAGCTAACAAGCGTAATCCCAATACTATTAGCAGTTAGAGAGAGCCAACTTTCATAGCGATTCTTGGTTACGAGAAAACCAAATTCACTTCCCAAGCCTTGAACCAAGCCAGACAAAAGAGCGCCTAGGCCGAATTGGCTACCATAAAGAACTTCAGCAAGCGCAGCGAGCACTTCTCCAATCGTCGCACTTCCGACTCTTGGAACAAAGATGGCCGCAATGGGCGCAGCCATACACCAGAGACCAAAGAGGATTTCATTGGCAAAGGCCTGCAAACCAAGAGGGGCCAAGATTAGGGTGAGGATATCAAATAGATAGCCCGAACCCACAAAAACGCCACCAAAAAAGATAGACAAGAAAGCAAGCAAGATAACATCTTTTAACTGCCATTTTTTAAACATAAAAAACTCCTTTTTTAAAGAAAAGTGGGGCATTCAAGGAGAGCTACCGAAAGGCTTGTCGTCAGGCCTATCCTCTTTTGATAAACAAAAAAACTCCAATTACAAACGAGAATTAGAGTTTACCTTACAAGATTAGACAGTTCTTTTCGACATACGAAAAAAACCTTTTCACATTTCCCTTCGCCAGTATTAACTGTATCAGGTTCAATGGGTATCATCTCAGCCTAAAGCACCCCAAATGTCTTTATTATTTTATTACTGGACCAGTATAACAGAATTTGAAAGCCCTAGCAAGATATTTGACCGGAAAATATATTTATATAGTTTGTTTGTTCATTCTTTTAATCTACATAAAAGGATTGAATTTATCCTATAATTCATAACCAATATCAAAAAAGGCTAATTCTAAAGCAACTGCTTGATTCCAGCGTTGCTGAAGTTCTGTCAAATCTTCTCGATTTTTCCCGACACGATTGAGTTCGTCAACCAGAAATTGAACCCACTCTGTAAAGAAAGGACCTCTGTGGAGATTGACCCATTCTAAATGAATATAGGCTTCAGGTAGAGCCAAATCTTTAGAACCCCAGTCTAAATAGAGACCTTCTGCAATGACCAGCATGACCAAAAGATGAGCATAGTCTGATGAAGCCACAGCAGAATACATTAGCTCCTGAAACGCTTTTGTTACAGGGTGCAAGGTCACTTCTAGATAGTCATTCTCTGCTACTTTTAACTCTTTGAAAGCCTTTTGGAAATAACCATCTTCATCTGCTTCAAGAAAGCCTAGTTGTTTGGCAAAACGAAGTTTGGATTCAAGCTGGTCTGCGTGAGCTACACAAGCTCCCAGCATGGATAAGAAAGCATCAAAGAAATGATAATCTTGAATCAGGTAGTCTTTTAAGACCTTATTCTCAATTGTCCCCGCAAAAAGTTCCTTGACAAAACGATGATTGATTGCAGCCTGCCAATCCTTCTGACTGCTTTTTAATAATTCTCCAACGGTCAAACCTGGCTGAAATGCATAGTCTTGTGTTTCCATATTTATTTTTCCTTTCTTTACTCCTTAGTAATCAATAAAATATCAAGAGATACCAAGCAAAATCGTAATTCCACTTGATACTTTTAAAGAACATCGAGGGCATTTGCAGAGAGCTACCTAAACAAGCCTATCCTCTTTTGATAAACAAAAAAACTCCAATTACAAACGAGAATTAGAGTTTACCTTACAAGATTAGACAGTTCTTTTCGACATACGAAAAAAACCTTTTCACATTTCCCTTCGCCAGTATTAACTGTATCAGGTTCAATGGGTATCATCTCAGCCTAAAGCACCCCAAATGTCTTTATTATTTAATTACTGGACCAGTATAACAGAATTTGAAAGCCCTAGCAAGATATTTGACTGGAAAATATATTTATATAGTTTCTGATAACGATTTAATCTTTCTATACACGAAGAAAAACCTCCACATCAGGTGGAGGCCTTCAACTTTATCAATACAATTTCAAATCACGAGGATCGACTGGGAAGGTTGGGTTGTATGGGTTATGACGGAGTTTGAAGTGTTTGACATCCTCAATAGTCTGAGTTCCAGATAACTGCATGACTGTCTTCAATTCTGCATTCAAGTGCTCAAAGACTTGACGCACACCAACACTACCACCGAGAGCCAAACCATAGATCACAGGGCGACCAATAGCTACCAAATCTGCTCCTGAAGCCAAGGCTTTAAAGACGTGTTGACCGCGACGAACACCAGAGTCAAAGACAATTGGCACACGTTTATCAACTGCTTCTGCTACTTCTTGAAGTGAGTCAAAGGCAGCTGGCCCACCGTCGATTTGGCGGCCACCGTGGTTGGTTACCCAGATACCAGAAGCACCTGCGGCAAGCGAACGTTCAACGTCCTCACGGCATTGTGGCCCCTTGACATACACAGGAAGTCCTGAGTATTCAGCGATAAATTCGACATCGCGTGGAGACAAGCGTTGTTTGGCTGACTTGTAAACAAAGTCCATTGATTTTCCAGCACCTTCTGGCAGGTATTCCTCAACAATTGGCATGCCAACTGGGAAGACAAAACCATTGCGCTTGTCGACCTCACGATTGCCCCCTACAGTTGCATCCGCCGTCAAGACAATTGCTTTGTAGCCTTCAGCCTTCACACGGTCCATGATATGGCAGTTAATCCCGTCATCCTTACTAAAGTAAAATTGGAACCAATGAGGTGTCCCTTGAAGAGCTTCCGTAATTTCTGGAAGGTCAACGGTAGAGTAAGAGCTGGTTGTATAAAGAGAACCAAATTCATGCACACCACGCGCAGTCGCCACTTCACCCTGCTCATTTGCCAATTTATGAGCCGCAACAGGCGCCATAATAATTGGTGAAGATAATTTTTCACCTGCAAATTCAATCTCTGTACTTGGATTTTCAACATCACAAAGCGTATGAGGAACAATAAGTTTGTGGTTAAAGGCACGGATATTCTCGCGTAAAGTGAAAGTATCCTCTGCTCCACTAGCGATATAACCAAAGGCAGCTTTAGGAATGACTTGTTGCGCCATTGGCTCCAAATCATAAGTGTTAATAAAATCTACAGGTCCTTCTGCATTGCTTGTTTTATATGACATAAAGTGTCCTCCTTGTTAAGTAAGCGTTTACTTTTTCTTACATAAACTATCTTACCTCTTTTTCAGAATCCTTTCAAAAATTTTGTCTGGAAATTTCAAACTGATTATCTTAATATGCCCCAAAAAAGAGAGGACTCTCATTCTATCATTATCCTATATTCTCCTTTACCTTTAGGGAGATTTGTTTTATTGCCCACATATAAAAAATCAGGTAATCCTTGTGACTACCTGATTTTCTATGTTTTAAGCATTTTGCCAATTTTCTTGGTCTTCTTTAAAGCGTTTTAGGAGGTCGAGTCCTTCTGGCGTAATGTAACCTTCTTCTTGGGCTAGGTGGATGAGTTCGCTGTAGTTAGAAAGTGTCACCAATTTCACATCAGCATCCGCAAAATTCTTATCGGCTTTCGGCAATTGATAACTGAAAATCGCTACAACTCCAAGCACATCGGCTCCTTCGCGTTTAGCAGCTGCTACGGCTTCAAGAACAGACCCACCCGTTGAAATGAGGTCTTCAACAACAACCATTTTTTGTCCCTGAGCTACACGACCTTCGATTTGATTACCTGCTCCGTGGTCTTTTGGTTTGCTACGGATATAGGCAAAAGGCAGATTCATCTTATCAGCAATGATGGCTCCGTGCGGAATCCCTGCTGTCGCTGTTCCTGCAATCACTTCTACTTCTGGAAATTCTGCTTTAATAGCTTCCACAAAACCATTTTCAATCAAGCTACGAGTTTCTGGATAGGCAAGCGTCACTCGGTTGTCAGTATAAATCGGCGATTTGATACCAGATGCCCAAGTGAAAGGCTCCTCTGGTTTGAGGTAAACTGCTTGGATTTTCAAGAGGTGGCTAGCGATATCTTTAGCAAGTGTCATAGTATTCTCCTTTTGTTTTTATAATCTATTTCTTTCATTTCAGTCTTTGTTCCATTCATCCTTGATGGTATGATAAGCTGCAACAGGATCCTCAGCTTGGGTAATGGGACGTCCCACTACGATATAGTCACTACCGATTTGATAGGCTTCCGCTGGCGTCATGACACGTTTTTGGTCTCCTACGGCAGTTCCCGCCGGACGAATTCCCGGTGTCAGACAGATAAAATCTGAATTGGTGGCCTGCTTGATGAGTTGCACTTCCTGAGCTGAACAAACCACACCGTCCAAGCCCGCTTCAGCTGTCTTCTTGGCATAGTGAATCACAGACTCTTGCAGAGTGGTTTGGATATTTTGAAAATCCTGCATCTGGCTTTCCGACGTTGATGTCAGCTGGGTCACAGCGATCAATTTTGCTTGTGTCCCCAGACCTTCACGCGCAGCCTTCATCATCTCCACACCACCTGCAGCATGAACGTTAGTCATGTCCACACCAAGCTGAGATAAGACCTTCATAGCCGATTTAACTGTATTTGGAATGTCATGTAGCTTGAGGTCCAAAAAGACACTATGCCCCAATGACTTCAAATAACGGACAACTTCTGGACCTTCCGCATAATAAAGCTCCATCCCTACTTTTAGATAAAGACTTTCTTCTGCTGGGAAAAGAGATAAAAATTCCTTGACTGCCTCAAAACTAGGAAAATCAAGAGCAATAACTGGACGATGTTCACGCATACCTTTCTCCTTTTACCTTTGTAAGCTAGAGAGCATGAAAAAGGAACCTGCCAACAGCAAGGTTCCACGAAAAATGGGTAGTCTCCACCCTTTCACCGTCTAACCTTAGCTGCCTCTCTGGACTGCTTTAAAGGTTTTTTTCTATTCTATTATTTATAGTAGGACTTGTCAAGCAAAAACTCGAAACTGGACTTCTATACCATTCAAAATCAAGAGGAAAAGTTAGTCTAACGACTCTGTGATTGCTGGCTCGTTTGGCTTTGATTTCCCTGTTCTTCTTGTTTTTTCTTTTCTTCTTCCTGTTTTTTCTTCTCAGCTTCCTTAGCCTCTTGCTTGGCTTTTTCTTCTGCTTCTTCTATCAGCTTATCCGCTATGGTATAGCTGTATGCTCCAGCCTCCATATCGACTACACTCGGTTCTGTCAATTGGGGCTTGATTTTGCTGTAATAAGGCAATTTCTTGCTCAATTCTGACAAGGGAACCAAAACCTCATCTGTGTCCAGCATAGTAATTTTTAAAAGATCTGCTGTTGCCTTGCTCGGCGCTAATTCGATTTTCTGGATTTGACTCTTGATATCCTCACTGATGGTAGACAATCCTGTTATCAGCTTTTTCACCTGCTGCTCATCGTTAAAGGTAACTGTCAGATAAGTCTCAGGCAAGTTTAAGCGATCAACAGGAGTTGACTCTACTGTACCACTAGAAAGAATTGGATAATACTCTTCACCAGACACATAATAACCAACAATATCAAATTCCTTAACCTCAATCGTAAAGTTAGTCGGAAATTGATAGTTAATCTTCGCTGATTCTATCCAATGATTGGACTTGATTCGCTCAGCGTATGTTTCCTTATCCAACAATAGAGCTAAAGTATAGTCACTATCTTGAATCCCAGAAGCCTGTTTGATGTCATCCGCCTGGGTGTTACTATTCCCCTTAACCTCGATATTTTTGATGGTCGAAAGTGGAGTCAATAGATAGACTGAAAGAAGGAGGACCAGGACACTGGGTACCAAGATACTCACAGCTCGCCAAATATGAACAGGCGCAATTTTAGGTTTGGCTGGTTTCTCTGGTTTTTCTTTTTTCTTCTTCTCTTTTCCCTCTTTGACTTTCCGGTCATCCTTTTGAGATTTTTCTTCTTTTTCGGATAGTTCCTTGCTTGGACTTGAGGCTTCCTCATCTGACTCACTCGATGATTTCTTGGATTCCTCCAATAGTTTCGAGTTGGCTTCCTTACGAGCTTGTTTTTCCTTTTCCTTCTCTTCAGCAAGGGCAGCTTCTTCCTCAGCCTTCTTCTTCAGGTATTCCTGGTTTCGTTTCTGCCATTCAGACAATTCTTGCTTCTGGTTTGATTCTTTTTTCTTATCCTTTGACATTGATATTCCTTATGCTAGGTCTTTTCTTAGTAGATCGTAAAAATCTGCAAGAGATTTCAATTCAGTCGAAGCTTTCATGCTAGCTTGGTATTGGTCCTTGTGACTAAGCAAGTGACTGAGTTTCGCCTCCAAGCTTTCCAAGGTCAAGTCACTTTCTTGAAGTTCTTCTGCGTAGCCTTTCTTAACAAAGTAGGCTGCATTTTCAATCTGATCTCCACGACTTGCTTCACGACCCAATGGTACGATGAGATGGAGTTTCGCCATGGCCAAGAGCTCGAAAATCGTATTGGCACCGCCACGCGTCACCACCACATCTGCCATCTCCATCAAGGGTTGATAGAGATCCGTCACATAATCAACACGAAAGAGATTTTGACTCAACTCATTGAGGCTTGAATCTCCAGTGAGATTGATAATATTGTAGCGTTCGGTCAGTTCTTGCTTATGATCTGTCACCAATTGGTTAAATACACGAGCTCCTGCAGAACCACCAACAAACAATACCGTTGGCAATTTAGGATCAAAGTGGGTTTGGATATCCACCAATTCATCTGGTTCAGGAGTTTTTTGGTCTGAAACCTTGGTCACTGCCCCCACATGCTCGACTTTTGCGAGACCAGCAGCCTGCTCAAATGTCGAATACATCTTAGTCGCAAATTTATAGGCAATTTTATTGGCTAAGCCCATAGAAAGGTCCGATTCATGAATAAAGACAGGCACTCCTGACACTCGCGCTGCGATAACCGGCGGTACAGAGACAAATCCTCCCTTAGAAAAAAGAGCCTGTGGACGCAGTCGTAACATGATAAAGAGCGATTGAACAATTCCCCAACCAACTTTGAAGACATCCAGCATATTTTGCCAAGAAAAATAACGACGCAACTTCCCAGTCGCAATAGAATGGAAAGTAACATCCAAACCTGACTTGAGGATTTCTTGGTGTTCGATTCCGTGTTTATCACCAATATAGTGAACTTCCCAGCCGTCTTCGATGAACTTAGGCATTAACAAAAGGTTGAGGGTGACGTGTCCAACCGTCCCCCCACCTGTAAAGACAATTTTTTTCATATTATTCCTTTAACTCCGCTACTGTGTCGATGAAAAGATCTCCACGTACTTCAAAGTTAGCATACATATCCCAGCTAGCATTAGCAGGACTGAGGAGAACCACATCTCCTTGAGTCGCAAGCTCATAAGCCTTGCGGGTCGCATCTGCAATATCTGTCGCATCCACATAAGCCACACCAGCCTTATCTGCTGCCCGTTTGACACGTTCTGCAGACTGACCGAGGATAACCATCTTCTTGAGCCCAGTAATATCTGGCACCAATTCGTCAAACTCATTTCCACGGTCCAAACCACCTGCGATTAAGATAACCTTACTGTTGTCAAATCCTGACAAGGCTTTTTGAGTAGCCAAGATATTGGTTGACTTACTATCGTTATAGAATTTGACACCCTTGATTTCATCCACAAACTGGAGACGGTGTTTGACACCTCCAAAGGCTGAAAGAGTTTCCTTGATGGTTTGGTTGTCTACACCACGGAGCTTGGCTACTGCAATGGTCGCAAGGGCATTTTCTACATTGTGGCTACCTGGAACACCAATTTCACTCGCTGCCATGACCACTTCTCCACGGAAGTAGAGTTGACCATCTTCCAGATAAGCTCCATCAACCTTTTCCTGTGTTGAAAATGGTACAACAGTGGCTTGTGTTTTGGTAGCCAATTCTTTTGCCAAGTCTTGGTTAAAGTTCAATACAAGGAAATCAGCTGCTGTCATCTTGTTCTGGATATTCCACTTAGCTGCCACATACTCCTCAAAAGAACCATGATAGTCGATATGAGTGGGCATGAGGTTGGTAATAACCGCAATCTCAGGATGGAATTCTTGGACACCCATCAGTTGGAAAGAAGAAAGTTCCATGACGAGCGTGTCCTTGGCTGTCGCAGTTTGAGCCACTTGACTAGCAGGATAGCCGATGTTCCCTGACAAAAGACCATGTTGGCCGGCAGCAGTTAAAACTTCCCCAATCATCGTCGTTGTAGTTGTTTTCCCATTTGAACCAGTGATACCGATAATTGGCGCTTCTGAGATTAAATAAGCCAATTCCACCTCAGTCAGGACTGGAATCCCCTTTGCCAATGCCTTTTCAATCATGGGATTGCTATACGGGATACCTGGATTTTTCACCATCAGAGCGAAATCTTCATCCAATAATTCCAAAGGATGCCCACCAGTGACAACCTTGATTCCCTCTTCCAGCAAGCTTTGAGCAGCAGGATTTTCCTCAAAAGGCTTGCCGTCATTTACTGTCACAATAGCACCCAGCTTGTCCAACAAACTGGCCGCAGACTCACCAGACTTGGCCAAACCTAAAACAAGGACTTTCTTATTTTTAAATTGATCGATTACTTTCATGTCTCAAACTCCATTTCTACTCCTACTATTTTACCATTTTTATGGAAATAATACTAAACGAAAATGCTCTAGCCCTCATTCTGACATTGAAAAAGAGAGCCGCAGCTCTCTTTCTTTTATCTTCTTTTACCCTTTTTTTCAGGCATGAGCGTAATGTCCCTCAAGCTAAAGTAGGCAAGGGCAAGCATGGCTATTGTGACAAAGAATTCTGTCGGTAGTTGGAAGATTTGCAAGATGGACAACATCAGCAAAATCAAGAGAGCAACAACTACAAAGACCAAGATAACGATGTTGACTGTTCCTTTGATACTTTGGGGTGTCGCAAATACATAGAGTAGTAATAAGAGTATCCCTATGATTAAATAGACCATCTTTATCTCTTTCTAGCTCTTATTCAGCTGATTTTTTCTTTTTGTTGGCTTTCTCGCGCTCTGCCTTGTTGAGGATTTGCTTACGCAAACGGATAGACTCAGGCGTTACTTCCATGTACTCATCGTCATTCAAGAACTCAAGAGACTCTTCAAGGGTCAAGATACGAGGTGTCTTGATAACCGCTGTTTGGTCCTTAGTAGCTGAACGGACGTTGGTCATTTGTTTGGCCTTAGTGATGTTAACTGTCAAGTCGTTTTCACGAGAGTTTTCACCGATGATCATTCCTTCGTAAACCTCAGTACCTGGGTTGACAAAGATGGTACCACGTTCTTCGATAGACATGATTGAGTAAGTTGTAGCCTTACCAGCATCGATAGAAACAAGGGCACCACGGTGACGTCCACCAATTTCACCTGGAATCAATGGCAAGTATTGGTCGAAGGTATGGTTCATGATACCGTAACCACGAGTCATTGACAAGAACTCAGTTGAGTAACCGATTAAACCACGCGCTGGAACAAGGAAGACCAAACGAGTTTGACCATTACCAGTTGAAATCATATCCAACATTTCACCCTTACGTTCAGAAAGGCTTTGGATAACAGATCCTTGGTATTCTTCTGGAGTATCGATTTGCACACGTTCAAATGGCTCACATTTAACACCGTCGATTTCTTTTACGATAACTTCTGGACGAGACACTTGAAGTTCATACCCCTCACGGCGCATAGTTTCGATCAGGATTGACAAGTGCAATTCTCCACGACCTGAGACAGTCCATTTATCTGGGGAATCCGTTGGGTCAACACGAAGGGAAACGTCTGTTTGCAATTCGGCCTGCAAGCGTTCTTCCACCTTACGAGAAGTCACCCATTTACCTTCTTTACCAGCAAATGGTGAGTTGTTGACCAAGAAGGTCATTTGAAGCGTTGGCTCATCGATGTGAAGGATTGGAAGAGGCTCAACTGCATCTGTCGGTGTAATCGTCTCACCAACAAAGATATCTTCCATACCTGAAACGGCAATCAAGTCACCTGCTTTAGCTTCTTGGATTTCACGACGTTCCAAACCAAAGAAACCGAAGAGTTTTGTAACACGGAAGTTCTTCGTTGTACCATCTAGTTTAGAAAGGGTAACTTGGTCCCCAACTTTCACACTACCACGGAAGACACGACCGATACCGATACGACCTACGAAGTCATTGTAGTCCAAAAGTGAGACTTGGAACTGCAAAGGTTCATCTGAGTTGTCCACTGGAGCAGGGATATGGTCGATAATGGTATCAAAGATTGGTGCCATTGTTTTTTCTTGATCAGCTGGATCATCTGACAATGAAGATGTTCCGTTGATAGCTGAAGCATACACCACTGGGAAGTCAAGCTGGTCATCATCTGCACCAAGCTCAATGAAAAGTTCCAAGACTTCGTCCACTACTTCTGCTGGACGAGCTGATGGTTTGTCGATTTTGTTAACAACCACGATTGGGACAAGGTCTTGTTCCAAGGCTTTTTTCAATACGAAACGAGTTTGTGGCATGGTTCCTTCGTAGGCATCTACGACCAAGACAACACCGTCAACCATTTTCATGATACGCTCAACTTCTCCACCGAAGTCCGCGTGTCCTGGTGTGTCCATGATATTGATACGAGTTCCGTTGTAAGCAACGGCTGTATTTTTAGCAAGAATGGTAATTCCACGCTCTTTTTCGATATCGTTTGAATCCATAGCACGCTCTGCCAACTCTGTACGAGCATCAAGAGTTTCAGATTGTTTCAATAATTCGTCAACGAGGGTTGTTTTCCCATGGTCAACGTGGGCGATAATCGCAATGTTACGGATATCTTCTCTTAATTTTGTCATGATTTCCTCTAATATTTAAATTTTTATTTCTAACTGAACAATTATACCACAGTCTCATTCAAAAATCACAGTTCAGCTAAGTGTAAATGTTTTCACTCTGCTTTTCTAGTCAAGGCAACTCTTTTCAAAGTCAGAGACTTATGATAAGATAAGCTGGTATGCGTTTAGATAGATTATTAGCCCAAGAAAAGGTCAGCCGCAAGGCTATGAAACAGGCTCTATTAAAAAAAGAAATCCTAGTAGATGATTGTCCAGCCAGATCCCTGGCTCAAAATGTCGACACTGGATTACAGAAATTAGTCTTTCAAGGACGACAAATCCAAGGCTACGAGCACAACTACCTCATGCTTCATAAGCCAAACGGAGTTGTTACAGCTAGCAAGGATAAGAAACTTCCAACCGTCATGGATCTCCTCCCACCTGACGGC
Source organism: Streptococcus oralis (assembly GCA_963515155.1). Taxonomy (GTDB): domain Bacteria; phylum Bacillota; class Bacilli; order Lactobacillales; family Streptococcaceae; genus Streptococcus; species Streptococcus oralis_CW. The sequence goes on from CAUPXG010000005.1 coordinate 56,493, forward strand.
CAGTCTGACCAGCTCTATGCTATCGGCAGACTAGACCGCGATACGACGGGACTGCTGCTTTTGACAGACAATGGACCTCTTGGTTTTCAACTCCTTCATCCCCAGTACCATGTTGATAAATCTTATCAAGTGGAAGTCAACGGACCGCTCACGTCAGACCATATCCAAAAATTCAAAGATGGGATTGTCTTTTTAGATGGGACCACTTGTAAACCTGCTCAGCTTGAAATTTTGTCCGCAAGCCCAACAGAGAGCCGAGCCTCCATCACCATCTCTGAGGGCAAGTTTCATCAAGTCAAGAAGATGTTTCTCTCAGTTGGTGTCAAGGTGACTGCCCTAAAACGAATCCAATTCGGTGACTTTACATTAGACCCAGAACTAGCAAAAGGGCAATTCCGCCCCTTGAATCCAGAGGAATTGGAAATTATTAAAAACTATTTAGAGAAAAGTGGATAAAAGAAAAAAGCTTTAAATTTAAAGCTTTTTTTATTTTTACTTATCTAAGAAATTCTAAGAAATATCGCGATGGTTAGAATCCAGTTAAGAACAGAAACTACAAGACCTACGATGTTGAGAATTTTTTCTGTTTTATAGTCCAGTCCAGATTCTTTTTGGTATGAAAAAGCCAAGACCAATCCTATAATCCCCAAAATCAGACCCACTATTGGAAATAGCAAACCAAGGACGATAGATAAGATACCTAAAATAAGTGAAGGTTTTTTCTTTTGTTGTGAATTCATATTACAAAATCTCCTTAAATTTAATATAAATGATAATACCTTAAAATGCTAGCTTTATCTATCATTCGACAGGTTTTAATAGAATATTAGCTCGTCTTGACCTTCCCGTTCCAAGAATCCAACCCATAAGAAAGGATATAAATCTCAGAGAAACCTTGTTTTTTCAAATAAAGTGCTGCATTGGTCACTCGTTGTCCACGTTGATTTTCGTAGAGAAGGACAGGTTTATCCTTGCGAAGGGCTGCAAGGCTTGACTTCAACTGATTTGAAGGAATATTGCGAGCTCCGAGGATATGTTTTCTGTGAAATTCTGCTGGTTCACGGACATCAATCAACTGCCCTTTCCGAATCAAGGCTTCAAATTCTGCATTATCCACAATCTTAGCCGCACGACGAATACGAAGGTAGTTATACCCCATCCATGCAGCCATCGCTAATACAATTCCCCAAACAATCCAAATTGTCATAAGTTCTTATCTCCATTTTTCTCTATGTAGTCTAATTCTATCTTGTGCTCTCTACGAAGAACAGCTTCCGCCTCTAGATAGTCTAGCTTGTCCATCAGACCTGCATCATAGATCCGAGAGAGTTCGAGCTTCATCAGTTCAATATCATACAAGCGCTTCCCCATGTAAACAATAATGCCAAACTGTTTGAGAAATTGTTGCACATCATAGAATGTTTTCATAGCTTCCATTTTAGCAAATTCTAGACTTTTTTTCAATACTGGACCAGCTCTTTCCCCCTATTTTCTTCGTCTTCATTGCCCATTCTTCCGCAAGTATGGTACAATAAAAACATGAGAATTCAACAACTACACTATATTATCAAAATCGTCGAAACTGGCTCTATGAATGAGGCAGCCAAGCAACTCTTTATCACCCAACCCAGTCTCTCTAATGCTGTTCGAGACTTGGAAAATGAAATGGGCATTGAAATCTTTATCCGCAATCCCAAGGGAATTACCTTGACGCGTGATGGGATGGAGTTTCTCTCCTACGCTCGCCAAGTTGTCGAGCAAACTCAGCTTCTGGAGGAACGTTATAAAAATCCTATCGCCCACCGCGAACTTTTCAGCGTTTCCTCTCAGCACTATGCCTTTGTAGTCAATGCCTTTGTCTCTTTGCTCAAGAAAAGTGATATGGAAAAATACGAGCTCTTCCTTCGTGAAACTCGGACTTGGGAGATTATCGATGACGTCAAGAACTTCCGTAGCGAGGTCGGTGTCCTCTTTTTAAACAGCTACAACCGCGATGTTTTAACGAAAATGCTTGATGACAACCACCTCTTAGCCCACCACCTCTTTACCGCTCAACCCCATATCTTTGTTAGCAAGACCAACCCTCTAGCTAAAAAAGACAAGGTCAAACTGGCTGATTTGGAAGACTTTCCTTATCTGAGTTATGACCAGGGGACGCACAACTCCTTCTACTTTTCAGAGGAGATTCTTTCACAAGAGCACCACAAGAAATCCATTGTAGTCAGTGACCGTGCCACCCTCTTTAATCTTTTGATTGGTTTGGATGGTTACACCATTGCAACAGGGATTTTGAACAGTAACCTCAACGGAGACAATATCGTTTCCATCCCGCTGGACATTGACGACCCAATTGAACTAGTCTATATCCAGCATGAAAAAACCAGCCTGTCTAAGATGGGCGAACGCTTTATCGAATACTTACTAGAAGAGGTTCAATTCGATAATTAATAGGAAAAATGAAAAAGAGAAAAGAAAAAGTTAGGAAATAGAAAGTGAAAAAGATACTACTGACCAGTGCTTTAATCCTTTCAATCGCAGGATTAGCACCCGCATCCGTCTTAGGAGAAGAAAACACTACTCAATCCACATCTGCTGTCAAGGAAGCAATTGCCAAAGAAGAAAAGAAAGAGTCGAGTGTTGAGGAAAACTCTAAATCAGAAGCTCTTCCGAAAGTAGATGTGCAAGAAGATAAGCCCAAAAAAGAAGGGTGGTACCAAGAAAATCACCACTGGCGTTTTTACCAAGATGATAAACCTGCTTTGAACTGGAAACAAATCCAAGGCAAATGGTACTACTTCGATCAAGATGGTAATCGTCTTCATTCTACTATCTACAAAGGCTATGCCTTTGACCAAGATGGTGTCATGATAGAAAATAGCTGGACCAATTTGGACAATCAATGGTATTATTCTGATTCTTCTGGACGACTAGCTCAGAACACCTGGAAAAAAATCAATGGTGCTTGGTACTATTTTGACCAAACTGGAATCATGCTCAGCAAGACAAGCATTGATGGCTATTTCTTAGGTCAAAGTGGAGCCATGGCATCACAAGGTTGGCAAGAGGTCAATCACGTTTGGTACTACGTTCTGCCGTCAGGAAAAATCTCTCAAGACAAATGGGAGAAAATCAAGGGTACTTGGTACTATTTTGACAAAGAAGGAAGGATGTTGAGCGAAACAACCTTCAAGGGCTACCTCTTTAAGAAGAGTGGGGCCTTGGCTGAGAACAACTGGGTCAAAATCAAGGATACTTGGTTCTATGCGAACGGTTCAGGGAGATACGTCCAAGACAAGTGGCAAAAAATCCAGGGCTCTTGGTACTCTTTTACTCATGATGGGGGAATGCTAGCAGATAAATGGCAAGGAAGCTACTACCTCAAGACCAGTGGGGCCATGGCTGAGAAAGAATGGATCTTCGACAAGACTTATAAGAGCTGGTTCTATCTAAAAGCGGATGGTCATTATGCAAATCAGGAGTGGATTGGAGCTTATTATCTCAAGTCTGGTGGCTATATGGCGAAGAGCGAGTGGATTGATGATAGTCAAGACAAAGGGCGTTACTATTTGGATGAAAATGGTCGCTATGTAACAGGAATTCACAAGATTTCTGGAAAAGACCATCTCTTCCAAAAAGATGGGAAATGGATTTCTGAAGTTTCAACTGAGGGTGGATTTGTAAAAGGCCAATACAGTAAGACCATCTTCCTCGATCCCGGACATGGCGGACGAGATTCAGGTGCCTTTTACTACAATGTCGCTGAAAAAGATCTCAACATGCAGATTTACCGTAAGCTTCGTACTAAGTTAGAAGAACTAGGCTACAAGGTTCTCACTTCTCGTGATAGTGATATTGACGTTGATTTTGTTACCGAACGTTCTCGTATGGTCAACAAAACCAACTCTGACATTTTTATCAGTATTCACTTCAACGCTACTGGTAATACCTACTCAAAAGCGAGCGGTATTCAAACCTACTCCTATAGCGATGAACCTGATTATCCAAGTAAGATTAATCCATACTGGCACAACCATCCTGATCGCATTAGTGAAAGTAAGCGTCTCGCTGCTGCTATCCACTCCTCTCTCTTAGCCGAAACAGGGGCTAAGGATGCTGGTCAGTTAGAAAGAAGTTTTGCCGTCCTACGCGAAACAGCCAAACCAGCCGTCCTCCTTGAACTTGGTTATATGGATAATTTCACTGAAAGCCAACAAATCAGAGATAGTCGCTACCAAGATAAACTGGTGGCAGGCATTGTGAAAGGAATTCAAAAATATTACGCTGGTAAATAAAAATAAAGTCTCGAGAAACCTCGAGACTTTTCTATTTGTCTTCTTTTTTATCTGGAAAGAGATAGCCAATGCCTACACAAGCTAACACACCGGCACCAATCACCAAACCACTTGAAATTGGTAAGAGATCCAAAATAGCATTTGCAATGATAAAGGCAATAATCAAGCACATCAAACTAGCCTTATAGTCTTTTTTCAAAAGATTTTCTAGAGTGAAATAGAGGAACAAGCCAACTGGAATGAGTGACCAGAGGTTAACATCCAAACTTGGCCATCCAACAGAACCGAAATACAATACTAGCGCTGCTGCTACTAAAAATACAAGTCCCAATAATTTTTTCATTTTTATGTCTCCATTTTCTTTTTTATTGACTTGAGTTGTCTGATACTGACCCCTCACGTCCCTTACATGAACCATTATAGCAGAGGAATTTTTCAAGAACAAGCCCTTTTGCCTATCTGGTCAATATCTCTGTCTAAGTGGTTGAGTATTTGTAACAAAAGAAAAAGAAGCCCTAATGAGCTTCTTGATTTTGGCGATTGCAACAGTATTTTTGAACGAATACAATCTAGTTTTTCTTTTCCTTTGACTCTAGAGAAGATTTGATTGCTTCACGATCTGCTTGCAGTTGAGCTAAGTTCTTTTCTGCTTCCTCAAGTTTACTGGTATCTGGTTTCACACGATAATAAACATCTTCTGGTTTCATTAACATCGCTTCATATTGTTGTCCAGAAAAAAGTCTTTCCTCAGCATGATTACTTTTATCCGTAATCTTTCCATCATCCCCAGGTTGCATAACAACTCCGCTTGGCACAGCTACTACTACAAATCCTCCAGCAACAGAATCTTTTACCCATGCACTGATAGACGCTGTCTCAGGGTTACGACTATCTTGACCTTTTGATACCTTTAATCCAACTACAGATTCGTACTTTTGATCATTTGTAAACCAAGTCGCACGTACTTCTCCAGAATCATTAATAATGTATTCATTACCAGATTGACTACGCCAAGTACCTTCTAAACTAGACAGATCATTGTTCTTGATTGCTTCAATATCTAGTTTTGGAACGGTAGTTTCTTTCTTCAACTTGCTAACAAGTGCTTCTGCTTCCGTAATTTTGGTATCTAAAGCAGTCAGTTGATTCTTGAGTTTTTGAATTTCCTCTTGTTTATCCTTATCAGTCCCATCTATTTTTCCTTGGTTTGTAGACGATTGACTTGTTGTCTCTTTAGTTGAAACGGCAGACGATGCTTGATTTGACTCTTTCTTTCCAATCAGAAGATATGAGAAAATACTTACCAAGATGAGAGTGACTAAAACAGAGAGTGCTAGGCCAATATAGATTTTTATATTTTTATTCGGAGCCGACTTTGATTCAGACCGCTTAGGTCCATTGATCTCTTCAAATTGTTTTTCCCGTTCTTTCTTATTCATAATTTTCTCCTTTTTGATTGATATTCAGCCAAGCTTACGATACTTCATTCGTTACTATCCATGAACTTTTATGACTTTTAAAAAAAATCCAAGCAAAAATTTCTAGAATAAATAACTATAAAAACATCTCTAGATTGGTATCAAAACAAGTATTTATTACAATACATTATACCACAAAATATAAACAACCGTTTGTATTTATATTTTTATAAGCCAAAGAAATGGATTTTAAACAGAACCCATCTCCATTAGAAAAAGCCTGTCCTAAGACAAGGCTTTTACATATATTTCTTTAAAATCTCCCATTTTTATAGAAATCTAAATAATATATTTATAAATCAATATTTTCACAAAACTATGTCATCACCTCACGATCTAATCTCAGTACATAAACCATTTTTTCTATAGCTTTTGTCTTAATCTTTATTTTTTTTCTTCAATCCTAGAAAAGCTCCTACTATAAACATGATTCCGGCAGCTAATAGTGTCTGGGCTCCGCTTGCTGTTCCGGTTTTTGGCAACTCATTAAGATTGTTACTAGTTGATTTACTATTGATGTTGGTATTTTTATTAGTTAAGTTCCCTTGTTCATTTAGATAAACGTTCTTGTTAATTTCAAAGTTTTTATCATTTTCATCAGAAACAATACTGTTGACATCATTAGTTGAATCAGATTGTGTTTTTTCTTTCTTTTTCGATACATCAAAAGTAGGTTTATTTTCCTCCTCCTTTTTCTCCTCTATTTTCTTGAATACAGGTTTTATAAAGGTATCTTTTGATACATTAAAAACATAGCCAGCGTCTTTTTTCCCTTCGAAACCAGAAATTTCCCAACCATCAAATTGGTATCCTTTTTCTAATTCACCCTTATAGACAGGTAACATAAAATCTTCTTCCGACACTATCGTTGAACTCATTTCTTTTCCATTTTGAATGGTCACAGTTACCCTATGAGGTTTTAATTCGCTTACCTCTCCCGTATCTTTGTTTAAAATGAATTCTTTTACGGTTGTATTTCTTGCAAAATCTTTTACAACAATCTTAATGTTTAGTGTCTTATCTGTTAGTTGTTTAATATCATCAAATGATTTGTATTCTTTTCCATTTACATAAATATGTTGTTCTTGAATCTCACCATCGAATCCATTATTTCTTTTATCATTGATGTTAAAGACTACAGATTTTCCATTAGCATATTCGATACTAGTATTTCCTTTTGGATCAATGTTTACTTCTGGTTTGACATTATCATATAAAAATTGATAATGTACTCCAACCGCTTTCGCATTCAAATCGCTATAGCTAGTTTGAAGATAAACATTTCCATCCATGTCTGTTACCTTATCTGGGAATCCGTTTGCTTTATAGTCTTTCATCCCCCAGTCCATGATGTCACCGTCTTTAACATTAAGCTTAATGTTAAAATCTCTAGTGTTATCAATGTGTAAATCTCCGTAGATTAAATAATTATCTACAACCGATTCATTAACTCTCAACTCCCAGTTAAAACCACCCTTATCAGAAATCTTACCTCTTAAATAAAATTCTGGATTTCGTACATAAATTTTATTAGTTTTAGATGGATTAAAGTAGTTCTTGTCCATTGAGAGATTTACTGGTTTGGTATCAATAAATAACGTAGAGCCATCTTCTTTTATAGCTTCTACATTGGACTTATCCTCTCCAGTGTACTCTTTACCATCCTTACCAAATAATACAAGTTTAGAAGGATCTGTTACAAGATTGCCATCGTTATCGATTGCTTCCCCTTTATCGTTCATTTTAAATGTAAACACTTGATACCTTACAATGTTAAAGCCGTCCAAAGCCGACATTAATACGGATTGAGTACTTCTTCCATCTTCAACATTTCTACTATCAGCATAAATTATTTTTTCTGATAAGACTCTTAGATTAGGATTGGCCTTTTGGATTTTTGCTATATCTTCCTGGCTATAGACTCCATTCCCTTCTAACATATCCGTTTTTCCAGGATTATAGGTAGTCACTTTTAGTGCATAGCCTTTTCTTAGAATGATGTTATCCTTTAATAGATATTGTTGTTTTTCTGAATCAGAATAGATTTTACCAGATTCCATGTCCGTTAAATTGTTTGGTTTATTTTTTGAAAGATCTCCTTCTCCTAATTCTATTACATTCCCATAACTTGATGCATACGGATATTCTGTTTTAGTTTCCTTATTTTTTTCAGGCATTCTAATTTTAGTTTCAGCTTTTATCTGACCATCATCTTTGACAAAAAACCTCATATCTCCTGCAAAAGCTAATCCATCCACAATATCATTAATATTAGCGTATAAATCAAATGTCATCGTTTTTGAGTGGGAATCATACTTGGTCGTTTTGATTTCTATCGATTTATAATTATTGCCATAATATACCTTGGCATTTTTAGAAACATTACTGATCTTTCCAAGAATTTCAAAGTGTCCATCTTTAGACGGGCTTAGAACACCATAAATTTTTGATTTGATTTCATCAAGTTTTTCAGTTTCATATTGTAAGGCACTACCATCGTCATATGCAATGATATTCCCCTTATTATCGTATTTATAATCGTATTCCTCTATTCTCTTACCAGTTTCACTTGTAAAGTCATCAACTTCTCTAAATTTCTTTTTAATGAGTTTCTTTAAATCTTTGCTTTCAAAGTCTCTAATTGTTGAAATTGTTTTATGAATAGTCAAGCTAGATTTTTCTTCGATAGACTCTTCATTTTCTTGATGATGTTCTACTTCAGTTGTATCTTTTTTAAGACTATCCTCTTTTCTATTTTCTAAATTTTTAAATTTAGATTCGGGAATCTCGCCAAGCTTTTGGTATTTAGATGAATCTTGATCAGGATCTACTAGATAATAGGAAATCATCCCCTTTTCATCAGCATGATCAGCAAATTTAATTCTATGAATCTTTGTGAAATTGCTAGAACCGTCTAATGCAATCACTTCAATGATTTTGCCTCTTAAATCTCCTGCACCTTTAATTTCATAAATGGTATTTCCGTCTTTGTCAAGTTTCCTATTTCTTCCTTGACCCTCACCTGCATAAGTGACTTCAAGATTTTTCTCAACCTCTCCATCTTCATTAACAAGAGCGGCCCCAGCATACCAAACTTCGTTGGCAATCTCGTCAAATTTTTCAGGATGTTCTTTTTGATCTCTCGCAAATAACGTTTCATTCTTGTATTGCTCTTTGACCTTGTGATAAGTATCCTTTGTAATTAACTTAATTTTTTCAGGGTTTGAAAAATCAATTGAAACAATCTTTGGAGGTGTGTTATCAATTTTTACAGGAATATAGGAAACCTGCCATGGGTAATCCTTGGTTAATCTATATTTAAATTTATAGAAATATTGGCCTTCCGCAATCGGTTCAAATTGTCCTCGTATCTTAGTAGCAGGATCTTTTTTGTCATTACTTTCTGGGGCATTTTCTTCTCTACCTCTCGGGTTATAAATGAGTCCATCCCATTTCAAATCACCCCAAACTTTTAGTTTAGAAGATTTAATGCCCTTTGCATCATTTCTTTTAGAGTTTAAAATTCCTTTAATAAAGTGTTCTCTCGAAATGACTTTTAAGTCTATTTGATTTTCTCCTTCTTTATTTGTATTTACTATTGAAATCACCCCTTCTTCTGCACTTCTTAATACAAGTGGAGAAGGCGTTAATCCTCTCTCAAGTTGAGCATCTTGAGGATTTCCATTTGAATCTAAAGGATAAATTTTAGCAATGTTAGAACCACTTGATGATGGTGCGTTGATCCCTTCGTTATTAAAAGCAAATAATTCTGGATTTTGATCTAGGGATGTTGTATTTTTATCTTTTCTATTTTGGATAACTCCTGCTGGATTAAATTTATCTATACCATGTTCTCCTCCAATCCCCTTATTTAAGGTACCTGGAATTTTTGGTTTGCCATCATCATCATAACCTTCCATTGCTTTTGATTTTGATCCTTCTTCCCAGGCCCATTTATCAAGGATTGGTTCGTGGTTCCAATTCCCAGCAAATCCCATTAGAGGCATTGATAAAGAAGGTTGGAAGTTTCTTTTCTTACCATTGGAGTTTAGAGCTTCCATTTCTTCCACTGACTCAAAATGAATAAATGATTCTACAAATTTATTTTTGTTTTTAGCTTCTCCAACATTTATAACCGCATTTAAATCAAAGCTGGAATTTGGACCTATAGTGAAAGTATCATGTTCAAATGTGATATTTGCTCCTTTGACTTTTTCTGGGTGAATTTCTGGAACAATTTGCTTCCCGTCCGGAGATTTTTCATCTTTATATGTTTCATCGAGTTTTAGCCTATCAGTTAGAGCATCTGTAGTTACAGTTGATGCAGAAACTTTAAAGGTTAAAGGTCTGTTTGAGGTATTGTGAAGCTTAATTGTAAAGTATTTTTTATCACCTTTTATTTCTTTAAGAGAAATGGAACCATATGAATTTACCAAACCTTTAGAATCTGTATTTTTGAAAGTCGCTACAACTTCATTTCTCAAAGCGTTGGCAACATTAATTAGCCCCGCTCCCTGCTGTCTAGGTGATGCAAAGTATTGACTCTTTTCTTTCCAAGAGGTTGCATCCATCATAGGTCTTGCAGTATTTTGTAGGGCTATTTTTGTTAGACTTGTAAGGTCTATTTTGTCATCTCCCTTAAGATTTTTCAAGACAGGTCTTTCAAGCAATTCCTTTAATTTTGGTCGAATCAAAACAGTAGAAGCTGCTACGATTGGAGTTGCCATGCTAGTTCCTGACATATAACCATAAGTAGATTTACCATTAATAACATTTAGAGTAGATTTAATATTTTTACCAGGTGCTGAAACATCCGGTTTTAAAAGCAAATCTGTTCTTGGCCCCCAAGATGTAGACCCTGCTGGAACTATAATATCTTCTTTATAAAGTTCTTTGTCTGTGTCAGGTGCAAAATTAAAGTCAATTTCTTTTTCATCACCTACATTCGGTTTATTAGAATTATAGCTTTCCATATCAATTGGATAGTATTGTTCTAAGTTATCTTTAAAATTTTCCTTATTATTTCTTTTGACTTCCGTTTTTTTATCAGGGTTAATCATGTTCCATAATTTTACACCATCATCTCCTGAAATTGAAAATACTTGACTTTTAGTCCCTTCATCCGCTTCATATCCCATAGCTGGAAGGTCTGTCCAATTATCTCTATTGTAGTAATTTACAGTATTTACAACCATAATGGCACGTGCGCCTTTATCCGTAGCTCTTTTAAAAGCATCTTTTAAATCCTTGGTATAAATTCTATCCATTACTGCAATTTTGCCCTTAAGATCCAAGCCTATCAAATCTTGGTCTTGACCTTTACCTATATATACAAATTTTAATTTATTTGGAGTTTTTGACCCATCCTCATTTGTTAGGATTTTATTTTTATCGAAAAAAGCACCTATATTTCTGTATTTAAAACTTTGTCCACCTATGTTAACTTTATCAAACTCAATGGTTTGATTTTTAGCAGAAGCGACCGCTATCGCATCTTCATGTGCAGCAGTTCGTGTTACATTTCCAGTATCTGTCATTTTCAGATTATTATTTGCTACTAAATCCCAAGAAGAACTTGAAGCAGAAGTCGCAAAGTTACCTGTAGCAACAACCATTGGGATTCCAGCTTTTCTTAATGCTCTAATAGCCTCCCAATATTTCTCGCCTACAAGACCTGTTCCCGTAAAGCCAGATGATACCGAAACAACATCGACATTGTGTTTGATCGAATCTTCAATAGCATGAAACATTGTTTCATCACCCGCAAACCCGGATCCTGCGTCAGAGTACATTTTATAAGAGAAAATTTGTGCATTAGGCGCAATTCCATCTATGCCATTAAAGTTCTTGATGTCTTTTTCAGTATCATTTCCAGCAAGAATCCCTGCAATATGCATCCCATGTGGGTCAAAATAATCCCTTCCATCATCATATTTTTCTACAGTGATTTTACCACCATTATAATAATTGAACGCATGAGGGATTTTATCACTCAACCAATAATTTTTATCAGTGCCTTTTAAGTCTTCTTTTTTAAATTTCATTGAGTCTTTGGCATCATCATCGATCCTCATAGCCTTATGCCTATAATCTGTTCCAGTATCGATATTTGAAATGACCATACCTCTACCATCAAAATTTTTCCCAAATGGAGCATTAATAGACTTTAGGTAATCAATAGCTTCCTCAACTCCAATTTCCTTTCTGGCATGATTCATCATTGGTTGGACTTTTTGTGATCGTTCAACCGACGAAACACCTTCTATTTGTTTAATTTTGTCCAAATTATCTGGAGTTGTTTCAATGGCAGCGCCATTAAAAATCGTATTATAGGTATATAAAACTTTTGTATCCTTAAGATTGGATAGTTCCTTAATTACTTTTTCTCCAGATTGTTTATCTTTAAATTCAGCAATATAGACAAGTTTATCTTCTTTTTTCGGATTTTCTGTATCTTTATTTACAAATGAGTCCGCATCATCTCCTTTGGGTTGCTTGGAGTCTTCTTTGATACTTGCTCCTTCGTTACTAGTTTTTTTGTCTATCTCAGACTTTCTACTAACAACCTCTTTTTCCTCAATAACTGTTGTCTTCTTCTCCTCAATATCCTTTGAAGTTTCTATAACATTATGAATATCTTCAGATTGTTCATTGTTTTCTGTTTCTTTATCTGCTACTACTTTTTCTTTACCAGAAATTTTTAAAGCATCTTCAGAACTAGGTGCATCTGCTACTACTTTTTCTTTATCAGAAATTCTTAAAGCATCTTCAGAACTAGGTGCATCTGCTAAAATTACCTCATTGGGGGCATATGCTGCTAAAATAACTGCAGCAGTAGTTAATGACAATACCGTACTTTTTTTCATTATAATTCCTTCATTTTTTATTTTAAACCCAATAGATAGAAAACTTTAACTTTGCTAGCCTTTGTTATAAAAAGTTTTATGACGTATTATCTAGTGGGATAGAGTAGTACATTTATATATAATTGTTAGCTCTCTGAAAAATAGTATATCAATTAAAAAAATTTAAGTCAAGAAAAATTAACCCAGGTTAATTTTTTTTTTAATCCATGTTAACAAATAGATTAGTCAATAAATATTATAGTTAACTGGGTACAATATAAACTCATTCCTCCCATCAAAAATAGTAGCAATCAACTGGAATAATTACCAAAATCGCAAAAAGGGGTATGGATAGAATTTATGCCTTAATAAACATGCAAAAACAACCGCTATAATTTTCAACGGTTGTTTGTAACATATTTAATGTTTAAATCTCATCCTATTTTATATCTTACGAACCCGCACTTTCGTAAGCGTCCAAGCCCCTGTCCCAGAGTTTTAAAGAAATAACAAAGAAAACAAGGGAAATCAACATCAAACCACCGATGTTAAAGAGCCCGTCTTTGTCCTGCAAGAAATAGCTGGCAGGATAGTAGGCCGTAAAGGCGAAAGGCACGATAAAGCTAATCAACCAACGAAGGAGCGAATTGTAAATGGAAATCGGGTACTTGGCAAAATCATTAAACATATAGAAAATGTAAATCATAGCACCTGACTGCTTGGTCCAAAAAGCGATACTGGCTGTCGCGATTTTCAAAGAAGTATAAATCAGGGTCGCAAAAGGAATGCAGACTAGGAAAAGCAAGAACTTGGGAATAGTCCAAGTAATGCTAGAGAACGTTGTCGCTAGTAAAATTCCACCGACCAAGAGCTCACCCAAGGCATCAATCTGAAAAGTCTCGACTAGGATGTGAAAGAGAGGATTGATAGGACGAGTCAGATACTTGTCAAACTCTCCCTTTCTCACCAATCGTTGCCCCAGTGCCCAGAGATTGTCAAAAAAGAGATGGTCCAGTCCCTTGGGAATCAAGGAAAAACCATAGATAAAGGCAATCTCTTGAAAGGTCCAGCCTTCTAGCGAGGGGATGTGTTGAAAGATGACATTGAGAAACAAGAGGTTCAAGCCTTGGGTCAGAAAGACACCTAAAACACCAACCACAAAATCAACCTTGTATTCCATGATTTGCTTGATGTATTGTCTGATAAAAATCAGATGCATGCGTTGATATTTTTTCATACTAACCTCCCTGAATGGTGATAAAGGACTGGACTCGTTTCCAAATCAATTGAGACAAGCCCACCATCACTAAGAGCCAGAAAACCTGTAGCAAGATAGCTTGAAGAATCTGATTGGCATCGTATTTCCCAACAATGATCATGACAGGAGTGTAGATCAAGGATGAAAAAGGCAAGAAGGACAGAATATCTGAAACCACCTTTGGAAAGAAAGCCAAGGGAATCAGACTTCCAGACATAAAGGCCACTATGGAAGTCTTGAGTAGATTGGAACCCCATAGATTTTTAAATACAAAGGCTGAAAATCCAAAGCAGATATTAAAGAAAAAGTTAATCAGGTAGGCCAGCGTTAAGCTAAAGAGATAAAGGACAGTTAATCCCAGCACTTCTACAATCCCTTGCCCAGAAAGGATTTTTACCAATACAATGACACATAGAAATGGAACTCCAACAGAAATAAAAATCAACCACTTGGAACCAAGTTCGGTGAAGAGATAGGAGGCCGCAAAATGAACTGGTCTCAGCAAGCGCATGATAATGGAGCCATCCTTAACCTCCTCCCCAATCATAAAGGAAGAATCTGACTTGGTCAAGAGATTGGTCACAAAACTCATGATGATGTAGAGGGTGATATCAGCCATACTGAAGCCTTGAATCAAGGACTCTTGTGAGGAATCAAAGACGGCCTTCCAGAGATAAAAGGCCACAAAAGCTCCCATCACATCACCAATCCGATAGAGAAGAAAATTCACTCGATAGGTAATCAACTCCTGAATCCCTGCATTGATAAAGGGTTTATAACGTCTCCACAATTTGACCATCTTAGAGCTCCTTTCGGTAGAAGCGACGGATAATATCCTCAATATCCGTATCCACCATCTTCAAATCGCGAATCTCAAAATCAGACAGGGTTTGCTTGATAATATCAGCTGACTGGTAGCGGGAACTATCAAATTCAATATTGAGGCTATTTCCTTGTCTATCAATGGTCATATCAGGCAGGCCTTCATAGTAAGAAAGGAGATGACTTTGACCTGGTAGCAGTTCAAAGGAAAGAGTCTTCATCTTGCCAAAGGTCTCCTTGAGCTGGCTAACCGTTCCATCAAAAATCTCTTGCCCCTTATCAATCATAAAAATTCGATCACAGAGTTGCTCAATGTCGCTCAGGTCGTGAGTGGTCAAGAGGATAGTTGTTTCTTCCTCCTGATTGATCTGGGTAATAGCCCGACGAATATTGTCCTTGACGGAAACATCCAGACCAATGGTCGGTTCATCTAAAAAGAGAACCTTGGGATTGTGAAGCAAGGAAGCCGCAATATCCGCCCGCATCCGTTGCCCCAGTGAAAGAGTCCGCACGGGGTCTTTGATAAAGTCCTTCAAATCCAAGACTTCATTTAAAAAGTCCATGCGTTTATGAAAAAGTGAGTCTGGCACATCGTAAATCTCTTTCAAGACCGTGTAGGTCTCTTGCAGTGCCAAATCCCACCATAGCTGGGTTCGTTGTCCAAAGACAACCCCGATATCCTTGACATAGTCTTGACGATTGTCCTGCGGAATCTTGCCATTGATCCGACAATAGCCCGATGTCGGCTTTAAAATTCCTGTCAGCATTTTAATGGTTGTCGACTTCCCAGCACCATTAGCTCCGATAAAGCCTAAAATTTGTCCCTTGGGTACCTCGAAGGTCAAATCCTTGACCGCTTCAAAGGTTTGCTTTTCAGGGTGAATAAAAGAGCGCAAAGCCCCCTTTAACCCCGGTTCCTTCACTGTCTTCACAAAATTTTTCTGAAGATGTTCCACTTCTATCATTGCCATAAATCTCTCCCTATCGCAAGGAATAGCAACATTGTATTTTTGACTACAAATATTCTAAGTCCTTACTTTCTAAACTTTCTAATTGTTATTCTTACAGAAGGCTTTATACCAACCTATTATAGTCCAATAAAAAATGGAATGCAAGCGTTTGCCTGTAGATTCTGAAATTAGAGATTTCTCTCTTAAAATCATACTTTTAAACAAAAATTATGGTTTAATAGTCTCCTTAAAGCACCAAAAAACCTGCCCAATGGGCAGGTTACGAATTATAAAAAGCAAACTATTTTGAGCAATATGAATCACTATTTAATCAAAGAACTAATCTTTCATAATTCTTTTCACAATCCCATTTCTATCAATTAGAAAACAATCTGGAAAGGTCATTTGCTCCCATTTTTCATAATCAAAACTGGAATCAAAGTGATTTAGTAGTATTCCTATCAAATTCCCGTGTGAACTAAGTAAAATCGTTTTTTCTGAGTATCTCTCTTCCAATTCCATTAAAAAATTTAGTACTCTAGCTAGTGCGTCTTGATTTGATTCCCCTTCTGAAAGAGATTCACTAGGATTTTGCCATAAATATTTAATACTGTCTTCAAACTCAGAATCTTTTATAAAGGTTGAAGATAATTTTCGCTCTCGTAACCGATTATCAAGAACTATTTTATCAAATTGAATTGGCGAGCTATTAATCGTTTCAAATGCTCGTTTATAAGGACTAGAAAAATAATGATCAATATTAAAAGAATTCAAAAACTCTAACTGATCAAGAGATGAAAATCCTTTTTCTGACAAAGTTCTATTAAAATCATCACTTGAAAATTTTGAATGAGCATGTCTAAGTAAAATATAAGAATTATTCATAAGTCATTACCTTTCAATTATTATCATCAGTCTCAATGGATTTTTAAGCCCTCAATTATTCTCTAAAAATTCTTTAATGCGAGAAACAATAGCATCGCTTTGATAATGATAGAGGTCATGAGGCGCATCCATATAGACGACTTGAACATTAGACTGTTCACTAGCAAATTTCTCTGCAAAATGCTGCCATTCTGATTGGCTAAAACTAGTGCCTTTTCCGTTAGACACCAGTAGTAAGGTGGGAATTTTCGGATTAATGTTTGAGGGAACTTTCTTGGCATTTTCCTTTACCGTTTGAGATTCACGAAGCATGGCTTGTGACATCAACTGCTTATAAGCTAGAAGTTTATATTGTTTTCGTTCACTTTCGATCAGAGTTTGATTTTTTATATAAAAGGACTCAGGGAAATAACGTAATAACCCAATCTTGCTACTCCAATATGCCACAGTGAGCAAGGTCTGATTCTCCTTTAAATCTTCATAACTTGATGGCAATGCCCAATCTAAACCAATCAAAGCTTTCACTTCATCAGGAAACTTCTCTTGCCAAGCCAGACTCTCTAGACTAGCCATGGAATGAGACAGAATGATAAACGGCCCTGTGATATTTGCTTGCGAAAGAGCTTGGCGAGTCTCAGACAAAACCTCCATCACATCTCTTGAATGATTGCTATCATCACTATAACCATATCCCGCCCGCTCCACGATAACTACCTTATACTGTTTCGATAAGGATTCCGATACTTCTTTAAAATCCAATATAGGAGAAGCAATACCAGCACCTGAGAGAACAACAATAGTCTCAGGACCATCCCCTTCAACGTAAACATTTATTTGATGTCCATTGACGAGAACTTGTTGCCCCATAGGTGTCAGTGAGGCTTTTTCCTTTTCCAAACTGATACGGTGAAAGATGAATGTAGCGAGCAAAAACAAAAGAATAAAACTAAGAAAGCCAAGAAACCATTTTTTCAGTATTTTCATAGCATTATTGTACAAAAAATAGAACCTTTTAGCAACTTAAGATTGGTTCTTCTACAGTATATTCGCTATATATCCAGACACCAAAAAACCTGCCCTTAGGGGCAGGTTCTTTCTGTATTGTTCAGCTAGATTATGCTTTACCTTCTGAACCGAATACGTCGATACGTTCTTCAACTGATGCTTGGATAGCTTTTACACCATCAGCCAAGAATTTACGTGGGTCGAAGAGTTTCTTCTTGTCGTATTCTGCTTCGTTTGCTTCGTAGTCGCGAGCAAATTTACGAGTTGCGTTAGCGAATGCGATTTGGCATTCAGTGTTAACGTTAACTTTCGCAACACCAAGTTTGATAGCTGCTTGGATTTGGTCATCAGGAATACCTGAACCACCGTGCAATACGATTGGGAAGCCTGGAAGAGCTTCTGTCAATTTCTTCAAGTGGTCAAGGTCAAGACCTTCCCAGTTTGCTGGGTAAGGACCGTGGATGTTACCGATACCAGCTGCCAAGAAGTCGATACCAGTTGCAACCATTGCTTTAGCATCTTCGATTGGAGCCAATTCACCATCACCGATGATTCCGTCTTCTTCACCACCGATAGTTCCAACTTCAGCTTCTACTGATACACCATTTGCGTGAGCAAATTCTACAACTTTACGAGCTTTTTCAAGGTTTTCTTCAACTGGAAGGTGTGAACCGTCAAACATAACTGAAGTATAACCAACTTGAATACACTCAAGTGCATCTTCGTAGTGACCGTGGTCAAGGTGGATAGCTACTGGTACAGTGATACCCATTGACTCAACAAGGTTAGCGATCAAGTTGCGAGCAACTTTGTAACCACCCATGTATTTAGCAGCACCCATTGAAGTTTGGATCAAAACTGGAGCTTTTTTAGCTTCTGCTGCACGCAAGATAGCTTGAGTCCACTCAAGGTTGTTTGTGTTAAATCCACCAACTGCATAACCGTTGTCACGAGCTGCTTGGACAAATTTTTCTGCTGAAACGATTGCCATTTGTCAGGCCTCCTATATATTTTTTGGGACATCCCATTTACATTGTTCATTTTATCACTTTTTGATAAAAAAAGCTAGTTTTTCCCATACTTTAGATTGAATTTCTTCCAATCCAATCAATGTAACCCCTTTCTTCTCCTTAGTCCTGAGTGACTTTGGGATAACGTATGAAGAAGGTCAAGCGATCGCCCTGCATCTCAAAATGATAAGGTAATTTCTCGTGTTCTAATAAACTTTTGACCACAAAGAGTCCCATCCCCGAACCCTTGGCCTTGCGACTAGCATTGTCAGAAAAAGACTGGGCCAATTTTTCTTGTTCCTCAGGACTACAGCTATTCTCGATATAGAGTTCCCCTTCTCTCTCTCCGATACGAACCAAGCCGCCTGGAATAGAGTGCTTGATAGCATTACTGATGAGATTAGATAGAATCAATTTCATGACAGATGGGTTTATGTAAGCCTGCTGATGAGTTAGGCTAATGTCTACCTGAAGTTCTCTATCCTTGGCGAGTAAAGCATAATCCTTGACCAGACTTTGAGTCATCTGAAGGAGGTCAACCTCTTCTTTCTCGTCTCGCAATTCCTGAACAGAAGAAAGAGACAATATCTGGAGAACGTGGTGACTGAGGTCGTCCACAATCCCCAAGGCAACTCCAAGATAGTGGTCTCTATCCTTATAACGGCCGACATTTTCTTTCATATTTTCGATTAGGATTTTCAAACTAGCCAGAGGTGTTTTCAGTTCATGAGAAGCCCCTCGTAGGAACTCAACCTTCATCTTCTCCAGCTGGAGAATAGCTTCATTCTTGTCATGCAAGTCCGCAATGACAGTCAAGAGATGCTGGTATAGGCTATTGATTTGTTCCTTGAGATCGCCAATCTCATCCTTAGAATCCACGCGCAATCGCACTTGGGCATCCAAATCCATCATCCGACGGGTCACTCGCTTGATTTCCAAAATCGGGGCAACAATGGTTCGAGCATAGATATAGGCTACCAAGAGGGAAATCAGAAAGGATGCCAGCAAGGTATAGGGGAGAAACTGGAGACTGATCTGCTCTGCTTCTTTTTGCAAGTCCATTGAAGCTAGAAATTGGAGAGTCATGGTGCTACCATCTTGCGTTTTCACCTCACGCTCCTCGATAAAGAGGGAAATGGTCTGGCGGTCCGTATCCAGAGGAAGATTGTCCTTGACTTCTAACTTGTCCTCGGTCATCTCTCCCTTGACAGCCCCTTTGATATCACTGCTCTGGGAATACAAATCCAACACTTGCTCGATGCTTTGCCTATCTTTTCCGTCTAGGGATTGGGCAATAGCAGTCGCTTTCTGACCAATGGTTTCCTGACGATGGCTCAGATAAGTAGAGGGAAAGAGAAAATAAATGGCTAAATGAAGACAAATAACCAGAACACTAAAAATCGAGAAGGTATAGCTAAAAATCTTTGTAAATAAACCTGTTCGTTTCATTTTCGCTCCAATTTATAACCAACATTGCGCACAGTGAGGATGCAATCCAAGTCTAGCTTTTTCCGCAGTTCTTTGATATAGACATCAATGACACGGTCAAAGGGAACCTCATCTGTTGCCTTCCAGACCGCATCGATAATCTGAGAACGAGTCAAGGCCCGTCCTTCATTTTTCACCAGATAGTCCAGAATTTCCAACTCTTTGGCATTAATGGCCACTTCTTGACCTGCGAGGCTTGCACTGTAACTCTCAAAATCCACCTTGGTATCCTTATAGGAGAAGACTCGTCCCGTATCGTAGTAGCGCTTGAAAATTGCATCCACCCTCACTTTTAGAAGGGAGAGAGAGAAGGGCTTTTCCAGATAACCATCTGCTAGAGAAGCAAAAGCACTCATCTTGTATTCCTCATCCTGAAAGGCGGTTAACATCAGGACAGGGACCTGACTGGTTTTACGAATCTCCGCTAGGACTTCGAGGCCATTAAGCTTGGGCATTTGGATATCCAATAAAACTAGGGCTACTTCATAGCTGGAAAATTTTTCCAGAGCTTCTTGACCGTCTGCTGCCTCAATGGTTTCATAACCACAATCCGTCAAATAGTCACTGATTCCCTCACGGATCATCTCTTCATCTTCTACAATTAAAATTTTCATAGAAAAAACGGTTCACATCCTTTAAATTTCTTGTAAATCTCCTCTGTTTCATCCTGATAGGAAGAGTCCTTATACTCAATGAAAACCAAAGAGCAAACTAGGAAGCTAGCCGCAGGCTGTACTTGAGTACGGCAAGGTGAAGCTGACGTGGTTTGAATTTGATTTTCGAAGAGTCCTTATCAAGACAAAACAGATAAAAATGCTACCTATATTATACCCCATTTAGGGGAGAATAGGTAGCAAGTTTTTTATTCGCTATCGAGCAAGAGTTCTTTTGGTTGTTTTCTAAGGAGATTGCTTGAAGCAAGCGCCATAACGAGAACCACTAGAACCAAAGCAAGGACAAAGACGATGATAAAGTCTGATGTCTGAATGGAAATGTCTAGGCTCGACAAGGTCTTGCTAAAGCCGTCTACTTCTGCACCACCACCAAGGTTAGAAGCTTGAGCAGCCTTACTGGCTTGCTTGGCAACACCTGAAGTGACATTGGCAAGAACAGTATTTCCGATTGCACGGGCTGTGTAGTTGGCTAGGAAGTAAGCAGAAACAAGAGCAGGGATGGCAATCAAGATCGATTCGGTGATGAATTGCCCCAAGATACTTGCCTGCTTGAGACCGATAGAGAGGAGGATTCCCACTTCCTTGCGACGGGCATTGATCCAAAGACTGAGCAAGAGTGCAAGGAGAAGAACTGAGAAGCTCAAGCTACCCCAAAAGAGGAGGTTGGCCATCTTGTACATACCAGAGATGGATTGCTCTAGAGCTGGGTAGTTAGAGGAGCTCTTCACAAGTGTGTAGCTCTTCCAGTTGATACCGCTGATACCATTCAACTCTTTCATGACGTCATCCAAGTTCTTGTCCGCTGTTACAAAGAAGGTTGCGTCCCCATAAATAGCTGTGTCTTCTGTGTATCCATAAAGTTTTGCAGCAGTGTGAATGTCTGTGATAGCTGTGTTTTCATAGAGTTCTTGTGAGTAGGTTACTGCTGACTTATTGTGACCATCAAAGAGTCCCTTGATTGTCACTTCAACTGTTTCTTTGGCCCCTTTTTCATTGTCTGCATCATAGACATTAGAGTCCAATTTGACCTTATCTCCGACTTTCCAACCGTGTTTGGCTGCCAAGTCCTTGTGCATGAGGATCTTGTCCTTGTCGTCGTTGGTTAGGTGCTCACCTTCAACTAGCTTATATGAGCCAGAGACAAACTTGTCTTCTTTAGAGGAGTCATTGACACCTGTAATCATCAAACTGCTTCCAAACCGTTTGGCACGGTCTGCAGTGAGATTTTTCTTGGTTTCTGGCGTTTCAATGAGGTCGTATCCAGTCAAATCTCCGATAACGTTGATGCGTTTAACATAAGACTCGATGGCCTTATTTTCGGTGATTTTTTTGATATCCTCACCCTTAATATTCCCAGAACCACGTGGCGTTCCTTGATTGACGCGACGATTGATTTGCATGGAGAAACTATTGGTGATATTTTTAAAGGTCTCCTGAGAGGCCTTGGCAGTAGCTCCCTTGATCGACAAACCGACCAAACTCAAGCTCGCCATGAGGAGAATAATCAGGAAGATAACAATCGATTTGAAAAACTTCCTTGTAACATAGGCAAATGCGTTGTGTAACATAGGTTCCCTTTCTAGATTTGATTTCATAATTCTATCAAAACAAGCTCATCTTATTTTGTAGTGTTGCGAGTTTCAGTCAGTTTCTTGTCCTTCAATTCAAGTGTAATATCTGACGCTTGTGCCACTTCTTTACTGTGGGTGACGACGATCACACATTTACCTGTTTTCTGGGCAAGTGATTTGAGCAGTTCGATAATATCTCCAGCAGTTTTAGGGTCCAGATTTCCTGTTGGCTCATCAGCTAGAATAACTGGAGCTTCTGAGACTAAACTGCGAGCGATGGCTACACGTTGCTGTTGACCACCTGATAACTGGAGAACGTTCCGCTTGATCTGACTTTCATCCAAACCAAGCTCAAGAAGTGTATCCTTGCTTGCTTTTTTGTTGACCAAGCGGATATTTTCCAGCGGAGAAAGATAATCTATCAAGTTATAATTTTGAAAGACCAGGGAAATATGGTGCATGCGATGGTATGAATACCCCTTGTTCCGAATGTCCTCTCCTTGGAAAAGGATAGAACCTTCAACAGGACTATCTAGACCAGCCAGTAGGGACAAGAGAGTGGATTTTCCTGCTCCTGACTCACCAATGATACTATAAAATTTTCCGGGTTCAAAATTATACTTGATCTGATATAAAACTGCTTCAGCAGTGTTCTTATAACGGTAGGTAACATCTTGCAATTGTAATAAAGTCATGATTTCTCCTTCTTAACTAATAGATGATAAAATTTCTTTCGGCGATTTTCTAAATAGAAATACGAAACAAAGGGCTACAGACAAGCAACCAATCAGGAGCAGAAAGACATAGGATTCTGCAAAGGATAGGAGACTGGTTGATAGACCACTTGCTTTGGCCAGCGTGTCCTGTAAGGTTGCCTGGTCTCCACTGGCTAGTACAGTTTGGAGTAGATAGGATGTGATGGCGTTTCCAGCGATAAAGGATGGAAGCAAAGCTCCAAGAGATACCAAAACTACCTCTAAACAGAACTGGAGGAAGATCGAACTCTTGCCTTTTCCAAGTGCCAGAAGAATTCCCACTTCGTAGACCCTTTCTCTCAACCAGAGGGACAAGACCAAAATTAAGGCTCCTGCTCCTGCTATCAACATCCCATAAAGGAAGA
The DNA here is from genome assembly GCA_963515155.1 of Streptococcus oralis. Classification (GTDB taxonomy): domain Bacteria; phylum Bacillota; class Bacilli; order Lactobacillales; family Streptococcaceae; genus Streptococcus; species Streptococcus oralis_CW. The sequence goes on from CAUPXG010000005.1 coordinate 79,891, forward strand.
TGGTGAGGAAGGTTTGGAAGGTTGCCACTGAGTCTTTGATTTGCTCAAAGGCCTTGTTTTCCTTCTCGACTTGGTAGCCTTGACTTTCCAAAGCCAAGTTTTCCACCTGCTTCATGAGTCCGTCCATTTCCTTAGGATTTTCTACATAGAAGCGCGCTGCACTGACCTGCGGTTCACTATTTCCCAGAAGGGTTTGGCTACTTTCATAGTCTGTAAAGACCTGGTTTTCACTGAAGTCGGAAGACAAGCCTGTGAACTTTTCTTGTTTTTTACCAGAAAAGATGCCGACAATTTCAAACTCTACTGTTTGCCCCTTTCCAGCTTCGGACTGACCAGCATCCAAGCCAATCTTGTCGTGAAGCGAAAGACCATTCTTCTTGGCCAACTCTTCGTGGATGAGGATTTTCTTGGAGTCCCCTTTTTGAAGGTGTCGCCCTTCTTTTAGATTGAAAGCCGAACTGGTAAAGGTGACATCCTTGGATGAATCCTCGAGAGCCGTTAAGCTAACCAAGTTCTTGTCTGCAGCTGACAAATCATCACGTTCTACGCTCTGCTCACCACTCACCGCTTCCTTGTCTTTCAGTTTTGCGACCGTCTCAAGTTCAGGAGAGACATTTTCCAGTCCCTTAATCTTGCTCACGGATGCAAGGTCAGACAACTTGAAGGTCTGTCCATTTTCTATCTTTTTGATAGAAAATGAAGTATTGAGTGATTTGTAAAGATTGCTTTCTACTGTTTTGTTGGACTTCATCAGAGTCAAACAGGCTGAAATTCCTGCTAAAAGGACAAATAAAATCAGAAATAAAATAAAACTTCTCAGTCGTTTTCTGCTGACATAAGCCCAAGCTCTTTGGATTGGATTCATTTGTCACCTCCATGTTTGTAAGACTATTATAAAATCCAAATATGAAATGTTTATGAAATCGAAAATTTTTTTGATTTATTTTTTGAAAAAAAGCTGGTATTTCTACCAGCTCCATTTTTATAACTGTATCCACTCAAAGCAAAGAAAATGCAGAAACTAAACCAGAGAGGATGTTGGCTGTGGCATGCATTAGCCAACTTGGTAAAATTGATCCTCCTGCTATCTTTTCATTAACAAAACCAAGATAAGCTGCTATTGCTCCAGTAAAAAATACAATGAAAAAAGTGACTTCCAAACTCACTACTGAAGCAAACAATACTCCATGAAGCAATCCAAAAGCGAAGGCCTGTATGGTATTTGCAAAGACAAACGGCATGTGATTTGCCATTCGTTTCAGTAGAAAACCTCTAAATAATAGTTCCTCTGGTAAAGATGTTTGCAAAATACTGTAAATTAGAATACTTGGTAAAGCCTTATATTCCATAGCAGAAAAAGCTGAAGTAGCTGTTTCTAGACTACGCGTAAGAGGAAAGATAAGGATAGAAAAAATAGTAAATAAGGAAAATCCCCCCACCATCCATAAAATCAGATGCAAAGTTTTTACTCTTTTGATAGCTTTTAGTCCTATCCATTCCATAAATGGAACTTTCCCCCTCATAGTCATAAACCACCAGATAGAAGGTAGTAAAATAATAAAGAGAATTTGAATAAAGGCGCTCATTATTCGTTGAAGTTCATTAACCATCGTAATCCTCCTTTACACTTTTGAAATACTCATTTCAAATACCAAACGACTATCTACTCCTCCTTTCCTACCTTATATATCCGTTTTAACCAAGCCTATTAGTATCCATTACTCGATGATCTTTCATATAAGACTTTTTGCAGTTACTTTCTATCTATATTATAGCACTATTTAAAAAAAGAAAAAAACAAGAAAGGTAGACCTCTCTTGTTGAATAATCACTATGCGTGCTAACAAAAAAAGAGCTAGCCAAAGCTAACTCTTACCCTATGCGGAGAGAGGGACTTGAACCCTCACGACCTAAAGCGGTCACAGGATCCTTAGTCCTGCGCGTCTGCCAATTCCGCCATCCCCGCGTCGATTACTTTACTAGTATATCAACTTTCAAAATCTTTGTCAACACTTTTTTCAGATTTTTTTCATTTTTCCAACAGGCTTATAGTTCAATTTCAGCAAGGTTTTCATCCAGTAATTTTGCTCCCAATGTGTTCTTAAAATGCCCAAGAGCAAACTGATGATTTTCTGGCCAAATAGAGGCAACTGCAGGCTTAACAATCTCAATTTGATAACCTAAATTATAAGCATCAATAGCCGTATGAAGGACGCAAATGTCCGTCAAAACACCTGTTAAGATAACAGTGTCAACCCGACGTTCTCGCAAACGGATATCTAAGTCCGTTCCTGAAAAAGCTGAATAGTGACGCTTATCCATCCAAAAGACACGACTATCCGCCTCATGCTCAGCATAAAAATCAGCTAGGGAGCCATAAAGGTTACGCCCACTAGTTCCGATGATGTTGTGCGGTGGAAAGAGCTTGCTTTCTGGGTGGAATGTATCCTTCTCTTCATGAGCATCAATGGTAAAAAAGACATAGTCTCCACGATCAAAAGCTAATCTAGTTACCTGATCAATGGCTTTTGATATCGCTTGAGCAGGTGCGCCAGCAGTTAGCTTTCCATGGTCTGCTACGAAATCCTCTGTATAGTCAATCGAGATTAAAGCCTTTGCCATTAGTAGTCCCTCTTTTTCACTTCCTCAAAAATATCTGAAATCAATACCTTGAGATAGGTCCCCTTCATTCCTAGTGAACGACTCTCAATAATTCCCGCCGACTCCAATTTACGAAGCGCATTGACAATCACTGAGCGCGTAATGCCAATACGATCTGCAATAACTGATGCAGTCAGCTGCCCTTCATTTCCATCCAATTCAGCTAAAATAGCTGATACGGCACGAAGTTCTGAATAGGAAAGGGTGTTGACCGCCATGGTAACAGCCGTACGACGGCGAATATTTTTCTCATCTTCTTCACGTTGGAAGTTCAATAGTTGAATTCCCACAACCGTGCTCGCAATCTCGACAAGAATCAAATCTTCATCTTCAAATTTCTTATCATTGCGCCAAATAATCAAGGAACCCAAACGAATCCCTGATACATGAATCGGAGCGATGGTCGTCAACCCATCTGGAAAGTCCGCACGACTCTCTACAGGGAAAATGGTCAAATCATGTTCAACAGGAAGATTGGCTTCCGTATCATAGATCATGTTTGCCCCTTGTACATAGACGTCAGGGAAGGTTTTGGTTTGGAAGAATTGTTCTACACGGTCATTATTGGTCTTATAACGCATAAAGTAACCCAAGAGACGTCCCTTGTTATTTACAATACAAGCGTTACAGTCAATAATATCAGCTAACTGGCGTGTGATTGCATTGTAAGGAAGTTCATCTTGGAGTTGCTCCTCAGAGCGCTTTAGAATAGACGTGATTTTTCTTGTTTTTTCTAATAAATGTGCCATTTTTTACCTCGCATATAATCGCTTCCATTATAACATAGAAAAGTCTTTATTTCAATAATTATCTGAAAATTGCTTATTTAATTGCAATTTTGAACAGCAAAAATATTTTAGAAAAAAAGCGATTTTTTTATTGACATCCTATTTTATTTTTGATATTATAACATTATAAGAAGATGACATGATAAATCCCTTTCCGTTTCACCTATCCTTTACTATCACCATCTTCTTTTACTATCGGTCTCCTTATATATAAAAGCGATTCACAGTGTGAATCGCTTTTTTCTATTTGTCTCCTTTGTTACGAATAACAAAGCCGGTTTTCTTTTCGCTTGAAGTGTTGCGAGGTTTTTTATTGTCTTTATTACGGTAACGTCTGTCTTTATCAAAACGGTCGTTTCCACGACTGCCTTTCTTGAACTCATCACGGCGACCATTGCCACGACGATCACGATCTCGACGGTCGTCTCCACGACGGCCTCCACGACCTCCCTTACCTTTGCCACCAAAGCCATTACCTGATGGTTTAAATGGCAGTGGTTTTTCACGCGCAATCTCCACTTCAGGAAGGCTGTCTGGATCTTGGACTGTCAGACTCAAGATATACATAGCCAATTCTTCTGGACTAAATTCAGCAGCTAACTTACGAGCATCTTTAGTAAATTTTTCAAAGTTCCCACGAATGGCTTCGTCTGCGAAGTCTCGTTCGATTTTCTTGAGCGCTACTTGTTTCTTAGCTTGGAAGGCTTCCTCTGCACTTGCAGGTTTAAGACCTTTCATGCGCTTCTTGGTCAAGTTTTCGATGATTTGGAGATAGCCCATTTCATTTGGAGCTACGAAAGTAATGGATTGACCTGACTTACCAGCACGACCTGTACGACCGATACGGTGAACATAGCTTTCAGGATCTTGTGGAATATCGTAGTTGTAGACATGGGTCACACCTGAGATATCCAAACCACGCGCTGCAACGTCTGTCGCAACGAGAACATCTAGATTGCCATTTTTAAAATCCCGAAGGACACGAAGACGTTTGTTTTGGTCCAAATCACCATGAATCCCTTCTGCACGGAAGCCACGAATTTTAAGTCCACGAGTCAATTCATCTACACGGCGTTTGGTACGACCAAATACGATAGCAAGCTCTGGTTGTTCCACATCCATAAGACGTGTCATGGTATCAAATTTCTCTTGTTCTTTGACACGGATATAGTACTGGTCCACCAGCTCTGTTGTCAATTCCTTTGCAGCAATCTTGACATGCTCAGGGTCCTTCATAAACTGAACACCAATACGTTTGATAGCATCTGGCATGGTTGCTGAAAAGAGCAAGGTTTGACGATTTTCAGGGACACGGGAAATGATGGCTTCGATGTCTTCAAGGAAGCCCATATTGAGCATTTCATCCGCTTCGTCAAGGATGAGGGTTTCAATGTCTTGTAATTTCAAGGCCTTGCGTTTAATCAAGTCCAAGAGACGGCCTGGTGTTCCTACCACGATATGGGCACCAGATTTAAGGGCCTTGATTTGTTTTTCAATGCTGGAACCACCGTAAACTGAGCGAACTTTCACTCCCTTGCTACGGCCAAATCGGAAGAGTTCTTCTTGGCTTTGAACAGCGAGTTCACGAGTTGGAGCGATGACCAAGGCTTGGATGGTCGCTTCTTCTGTACGGATTTTTTCAAGGGTTGGCAAGCCAAAAGCTGCAGTTTTTCCTGTACCAGTCTGAGCTTGACCGATAACGTCTTTTCCTTCGAGAGCCAAGGGAATGGTCTGTTCTTGGATGGGACTGGCTTCTACAAATCCAGCTTTTTCAATCTCTGCTAGCAATTCAGCAGACAAGTTAAATTCATTAAATTTCACGTTATTCTTCTTTCTAAAGGTGGTGCGAAGCCACCCTATAGGGCTTTAGTTTATACTTTTCTTTTCATGACGTATCTTCAACAAAAATGAGATACCGTGTTGCTTCTTTTCCACGAAAGAAAAGTACGAGTTTCTTTGCAACCTATCTAGTATAACACAAGAGCGGGGCAAAAGATAGTAGAATCCTTAAGGAAAATCATGTAAGCGGTTTTTGGATTTCCTTTTTGATTGAACGACCTAGATAATAAGACAAAGCCAAGGCTATACTATATAAAATGAGAAAAACGAACAAGGTTTGTGTGTAAGAATGAGCTATTTTATAAGTCTCTGCTAATAAAATAGGCCCTGCTAAACCAGCCATTGCCCAAGCTGTTAAAATATATCCATGCAGAGCGGCCAATTCCTTGGTTCCAAAAATATCACTGAGATAAGCCGGAATCAATGAAAAACCAGCTCCATAGCAAGTCATCAAAATAGACATAGCGACTACAAATAAAACGGAATCTGTAAAGAGCCAAAGTGAGAGAGAAAAGAAAAGATTGACAAGCAGTAATATACTAAAGGTTAGAGGGCGACCGATATAGTCAGATAAACTCGCCCAGAGCAAACGACCAAACCCATTGAAAATCCCTAAAACGCCCACCATTACTGCTGCATGACTTGTAGACAAGCCAGCCATCTCCTGTGCCATTGGCGATGCCGCTGATATTAAGCCTAAACCACAAGCTATGTTGATAAAGAAAATAATCCAAAGTATATAAAACCGATTGCTTTTCAGGGCCTGATTCGCAGCCATTCCTTGCGTCAAAGAGGCTGTTTTTTCTTTCCCTGAAACAGATAAAATTGCAAGCTCTTGCTCATTTGGACGCTTAATGAATTGTGAAGCTAGGAGCATGATAATAAAGTAACTTGCACCTAAAATATAAAAAGTTTCTACAAGCCCTACCCCTGCGATGAGATGTTGCGCTATGGGACTAGTCAATAAAGAAGCAAAACCAAACCCCATAATCGCTAAACCTGTTGCGAGACCACGTTTATCAGGAAACCATTTTATAATCGTTGACACAGGGGTAATATAGCCTGCTCCCAAACCAAGCCCACCTAAAATACCATAAGCGAGATACAACAACCACAGCTCCTGACGGTCTATTGCAAATCCTGTTAAGATATTTCCACCTGCGTATAGAAAAGCAGATAGACTCCCCATGACTCTCGGACCAAATTTTTCTACCAAACGCCCCATAAATGCAGCCGATAATCCCAAACAAAAGATTGCTAGACTAAAGGCAAAGGCAACAGAAGCCTGATCCCATCCCGTTTTTTCAATAATAGGGTTGCGATAAACACTCCAAGCATAAGTCGAACCCAGCATTAAGTGTAAAATGACCCCAGCAAAGGCAATAATATAACGATTCGATTTCATAAAACCTCCTATTTTCGAACATTTATTCTATTTTATATAAAAATAGATAGGATTTTAGTTTATCAAGCTTGTCAAAAAATTACTAGTTTTTTGTTTGGAAAGCGTTTTTATCTTTTTCTGTCTTTCCCGTAGCAGATTTGTGCAAAAAGTTTTTTCTTATGCTAGAATGAAAATCGAATAGGAGGACTATAAATGTTAACATATGATTTAATTGTTATTGGATTTGGTAAAGCTGGGAAGACACTGGCTGGTAAACTAGCTTCAGCTGGCAAAAAAGTTGCCCTCGTTGAACGTAGCAAAGCTATGTACGGTGGAACTTGTATCAACATCGGATGTATCCCAACTAAAACCTTGCTAGTTGCTGCTGAGAAAGATTTGTCTTTTGAAGATGTCATTGCTACCAAAAATACTATCACTAGTCGCCTCAATGGTAAAAACTATGCTACTGTTGCTGGTACAGGTGTGGATATCTTTGATGCGGAAGCTCACTTCCTTTCAAATAAAGTCATCGAAATCCAAGCAGGTGATGAAAAACAAGAACTGACTGCTGAAATTATCGTTATCAATACCGGTGCCGTTTCAAACGTCTTGCCAATCCCTGGACTTGCTACAAGTAAGAATGTCTTTGACTCAACAGGTATCCAAAACTTGGATAAATTGCCTGAAAAACTTGGTGTCCTTGGTGGCGGAAATATCGGTCTTGAATTTGCAGGCCTTTACAACAAACTTGGAAGCAAGGTTACAGTCCTAGATGCCTTGGATACTTTCCTACCTCGTGCAGAACCTTCCATCGCAGCTCTTGCTAAGCAATACATGGAAGAAGACGGTATTGAATTGCTTCAAAACATCCGTACCACTGAAATCAAAAACGACGGTGACCAAGTCCTTGTCGTAACTGAAAACGAAACTTACCGCTTCGATGCCCTTCTCTACGCAACTGGACGTAAACCGAATGTAGAACCACTTCAACTTGAGAATACCGATATTGAACTAACGGAACGTGGTGCTATCAAAGTAGACAAACATTGTCAAACAAACGTTCCTGGTGTCTTTGCAGTCGGAGACGTCAACGGTGGACCACAATTTACTTACATTTCACTTGATGACTTCCGCGTTGTCTACAGCTACCTTGCTGGAGATGGTAGCTACACACTTGAAGACCGTCTCAATGTACCAAACACCATGTTCATCACACCAGCACTTTCTCAAGTTGGCTTGACGGAAAGCCAAGCAGCTGATTTGAAACTTCCATACGCAGTCAAGGAAATCCCTGTTGCTGCCATGCCTCGTGGTCACGTAAACGGAGACCTTCGCGGAGCTTTCAAAGCTGTTGTCAATACTGAAACTAAAGAGATTCTTGGTGCAAGCATCTTCTCAGAAGGTTCTCAAGAAATCATTAACATCATCACTGTTGCAATGGACAACAAGATTCCTTACACTTACTTCACAAAACAGATCTTCACTCACCCAACCTTGGCTGAGAACTTGAATGACTTGTTTGCGATTTAAGTTGAGACTGATTTGTTAGCTAACAGCCCTCTTCGGGCTGTTTTTGTTTCTGCGAAATCTCAAATCTGTCTTTTCCCTCTTTTATGATATAATAGAAACATGAAATTAAAAACTACTTTGGGTCTCCTAGCTGGGCGTTCTTCTCATTTTATTTTGAGCCGTCTTGGCCGTGGAAGTACGCTCCCTGGAAAACTCGCCCTTCAATTTGATAAAGATATTTTACAAAACCTAGCTAAGAACTACGAGATTGTCGTGGTCACTGGAACCAACGGGAAAACCCTGACAACTGCTCTCACTGTCGGTATTTTAAAAGAAGTTTATGGTCAAGTTCTGACCAATCCAAGCGGTGCCAATATGATTACAGGGATTACGACAACCTTCTTGACGGCCAAATCCTCTAAAACTGGGAAAAACATTGCCGTTCTAGAAATTGACGAGGCCAGTCTATCTCGTATCTGTGACTACATCCATCCTAGCCTTTTTGTCATCACTAATATTTTCCGTGATCAGATGGACCGCTACGGTGAGATTTACACAACTTATAACATGATTTTGGATGCCATCCGTAAGGTGCCTACGGCTACTGTTCTCCTCAATGGTGACAGTCCGCTTTTCTATAAACCAGCTATTCCAAACCCAGTTCAGTATTTTGGTTTTGACTTGGAGAAAGGGCCAGCCCAACTGGCTCACTACAATACCGAAGGGATTCTCTGCCCTGACTGTCAAGGCATCCTCAAATATGAGCACAATACCTATGCCAACTTGGGTGCCTATATCTGCGAAAATTGTGGCTGCAAACGACCTGACTTGGACTACCGTCTGACAGAACTAGTTGAGTTGACCAACAATCGCTCTCGTTTTGTCATTGACGGACAAGAATACGGCATCCAAATCGGTGGACTTTACAACATCTACAATGCCCTTGCTGCGGTTGCCATTGCTCGCTTCCTCGGTGCAGATTCACAACGGATCAAACAAGGATTTGACAAGAGTCGTGCAGTCTTTGGTCGTCAGGAAACCTTCCATATCGGTAACAAAGAATGTACCCTTGTCCTCATCAAGAATCCGGTTGGTGCAACTCAGGCTATCGAGATGATTAAACTAGCGCCTTATCCATTTAGCCTTTCTGTCCTCCTCAATGCCAACTATGCTGATGGGATTGATACCAGTTGGATCTGGGATGCAGACTTTGAACAAATCACTGACATGGATATCCCTGCAATCAATGCTGGCGGTGTTCGTCATTCTGAAATCGCACGCCGTCTTCGAGTGACTGGCTACCCAGCTGATAAAATCACTGAGACAAGCAATCTGGAGCAAGTTCTCAAAACCATTGAGAACCAAGACTGCAAGCATGCCTATATCCTGGCTACCTATACTGCTATGCTAGAATTCCGTGAACTGCTGGCTAGTCGTCAGATTGTTAGAAAGGAGATGAACTAATGGTTTATACTTCACTTTCCTCAAAAGCTGGCAACTACCCTTATCAGCTCAACATCGCCCACCTCTATGGAAATCTCATGAATACCTATGGAGACAATGGAAACATCCTTATGCTCAAGTATGTGGCTGAAAAGCTGGGGGCTCATGTGACAGTTGACATCGTTTCTCTCCATGATGACTTTGATGAAAACCACTACGACATCGCCTTTTTCGGTGGGGGTCAAGATTTTGAACAAAGTATTATCGCTGGCGATCTTCCTGCTAAAAAAGAGAGCATTGACAACTACATCCAAAACGATGGTGTGGTTCTAGCCATCTGTGGTGGCTTCCAACTATTGGGGCAATACTATATTGAAGCTTCCGGAAGACGCATCGAAGGTCTAGGTGTCATGGGCCACTATACCCTCAACCAGACCAATAACCGTTTTATCGGTGACATCAAGATTCACAATGAAGATTTCAATGAAACCTACTATGGATTTGAAAATCACCAGGGTCGTACCTTCCTCTCAGACGACCAAAAACCACTGGGACAGGTGGTCTATGGAAATGGAAACAACGAAGAAAAGGTCGGCGAAGGAGTTCATTATAAGAATGTCTTTGGTTCCTACTTCCACGGACCTATCCTTTCTCGTAATGCCAATTTGGCTTATCGCCTAGTCACTACTGCCCTCCGAAAAAAATACGGTCAGGACATCCAACTCCCTGCCTATGAGGATATTCTCAGTCAAGAAATCGCTGAAGAATACAGCGACGTCAAAAGCAAGGCTGACTTTTCTTAAACCAAGAAAAACTATATCAAAGAACTCCCCTATCTTGTCGGAGTTCTTTTTGCCTGTTCTTTTACCCTTCTCCCTTGCATTTTCTCTCATTTTTTGCCAAAATAGAGGGGTAGAAAGAAGGTAGCATATGTCTAAATTACAACAAATCCTAACATATCTTGAATCAGAAAAACTAGACGTCGCTGTCGTATCTGACCCCGTCACTATCAATTACCTCACTGGCTTTTACAGTGATCCCCATGAACGCCAAATGTTCCTCTTTGTCCTAGCGGACCGGGAACCTCTCCTCTTTGTCCCAGCCCTTGAAGTGGAGCGTGCAAGCAGCACTGTTTCCTTCCCAGTAGTGGGCTATGTGGATTCTGAAAATCCATGGCAAAAAATCAAAAACGCTTTGCCTCAACTTGACTTCAAACGTGTCGCTGTTGAGTTTGACAATCTCATCTTAACCAAATACCATGGTTTGAAAACGGTCTTTGAAACTGCTGAATTTGAAAATCTCACTCCTCGCATCCAACGCATGCGCCTCATCAAGTCAGCTGATGAAGTTCAAAAAATGATGGTTGCTGGTCTCTATGCTGATAAGGCTGTAAAAGTTGGTTTTGACAACATTTCTCTTGATAAGACTGAGACAGATATCATTGCGCAAATCGACTTTGCCATGAAACGTGAAGGCTATGAAATGAGCTTTGATACCATGGTCTTGACTGGCGATAACGCTGCAAATCCACACGGAATTCCTGGTGCAAACAAAGTTGAAAAGGACGCCCTTCTCCTCTTTGACCTCGGTGTCATGGTTAATGGCTACGCCTCAGATATGACTCGTACGGTCGCTGTCGGTAAGCCTGACCAATTCAAGAAAGACATTTACAACTTGACCCTTGAAGCCCAACAAGCTGCCCTTGACTTTATCAAGCCAGGTGTGACTGCACATGAAGTTGACCGCGCTGCCCGTGAAGTCATTGAAAAAGCTGGTTATGGTGAGTACTTCAACCACCGTCTCGGTCACGGTATCGGTATGGATGTCCACGAATTCCCTTCTATCATGGAAGGAAACGACATGGTCATCGAAGAAGGCATGTGCTTCTCTGTTGAACCAGGTATCTATATCCCTGGTAAAGTCGGTGTTCGTATCGAAGATTGCGGTGTTGTTACCAAGGATGGCTTTGACCTCTTTACAAGCACCAGCAAAGATTTGCTTTATTTTGATTAAACTTAGAGACAAGCAAAAAGTCAGCTCAAATTGTGGATTATGTTGTTTTTGCGGAACAATCTGGTTTATTAGATTTTCTCCAAATTAAAGTAAACCGTTCTTTAGTTGATTATGTTTATGGTGTAGAGGCTGGTTTGGATAGTAACGCTCGTAAAAATCGTAGTAGCACAATAATGGAAGGTATCTTAGAACGACACGTTGCAAAAATAGCTCAAAAACAAGGACTTGAATGGAAAGCTCAAGCAACTGCCTCATTTATTAAATCAAATTGGGGTATTGAGGTGCTAGTAGATAAATCAGAACGGCACTTTGATGTAGCTGTTTATTCTAGGGAACGTCATAAAGTTTGGCTCATTGAAACGAACTACTATGGTGACAGTGGAAGTAAACTTAAAGCGGTTGCTGGTGAATTTACTAAACTTAATCAGTTTAGTAAAGAATCAAAAGATGACATTGAGTTTATCTGGGTGACAGATGGACAAGGTTGGAAAACTGCTCACTTACCACTCTCCGAAGCATTTGAACACATTCAAAATGTTTTTAATTTGAATATGCTTAAAAATAACTTTTTGCGTGAGCTTTTAAAATAAATCGCGATAGTTCAAACTAACATTCAAAGGTCAGGTAAATATTATGGAAAGACATTATGCAAGATATTATAAATGCGCATTGCAAGTAAACCCATATTCTTATTCAAAGTTTAGAGGAAAAACTATTATTGATGAAGAAGAGTATAACAAAAAGATACTTGAGGAGTGTTTAAAAAATGGAATAAAAGTAGTTGGCCTTGCAGACCATGGTAGTATCGACTCTTCTACAAGCCTTCGAACCTATCTGTCTGAAAATGGTATTTTAACTTTACCAGGGTTTGAAATTTCTTCGGCTGAAAAAATTCATATGGTTTGTTTATTCTCACCTGAATTCGATAATTCAAGACTAAATAGGATTTTAGGTCAACTAGGCTTGCCTACAGATATTAAAAATGGAACTGAATCTAGCAATCTTTCATGTTTAGAAATTGCTAAAAAAGTTCAAGATAATGATGGTTTCTGGTATGCAGCCCATATTACAGGTGACAATGGCATACTTAAAATTGGGAAAATGAATCATATATGGAAAAATGAACTTCTTTCTGTTGCACAAATTCCGAATAGCGTAGAAAATATTGACCCAAATTATAAAAATATAATTCAAAATACGGATACAAATTATAAACGAAATAAACCTATTGCATATATCAACTCATCAGATATAGAATCGCCTGAAGATTTGTCTAAGCCTGTGGCTAGTGTACTTGTTAAAATGTCAGAATTATCTTTTCAAGCATTTAAAATGGCATTTAAAGATTCGGAATCTAGGATAAAATTAAACAGTACTGAAAAAAAGTGCTATAAGAGCACTATTGACGAAATTTCTATATCTGGGGGATACCTAGATGGCTTAGCTGTTGCATTTTCTGATGAAGTTTCTACTATAATAGGAGGTAGAGGAACTGGTAAATCTACATTAATAAATCTAATTATTTATTGTTTAGATAAATATCATTACACAAAAGAATTTGAAAAATACATAGACTCCTTTGCTGAGTCGAATCTTGGAACTGGTGGCGAAGTTAAGTTAACGATTACTTCATACTCGCAAAATGGACAGCAATTTAATATTAGCAGGAGATATAAACAAAATATTACTATTAGAAATGAAAACGGAGAAATATCTGATTTATCTATTGATGAAATATTGCCTAATTTAGAAGTGTATGCTCAAAACGAATTAATTGAAGTTATAAAATCCAAAAAAAGAATTACCGAATCGGTCAAAAGATTAATTTGTATAGATTCAAAGATACTTAACAAAAGAAAAAAAGCATATGAATCTCTTAATGAAAATACACGGGAGCTTCTAAGAGTTTCAAATAATCTAGAAAAATTAGAAAAAGATACTAGTGATTTACCTGCGAAACAATCACAATTAAGACACTATAATTCTATAACAGGGTTAGAGGAAAAGATTGCTCCTATAACTAAAATTACCGCTATAGACTCTAAAATATCTATACTATCTGATGCTATCTGTGATCATGAAATTACAGATAATGAGATTGTAATAGAATCAATAATTGATGAATGGGACAGAAAAGAAAATGATGATTTAACAAATCTCATTAACTCTATAGATGAATATAATCGAGAAAGTCAAATAATATTCAAACAACAAGAAAAGATATTTTCATCTCTAAAAGAAAAGGTTTCAAAAACAAAAGAGTCGTGGGGGAAATATAAGCAAAATGAAGAAATAAAATTCAAAAAAATATTCAAAGACATTCCAGAAGTACAAGATAAAAATAGTAAAGAAGTGCTCGAAGAATATCGTGGCCTGCTGAAAGAAATTAATGATTCAAAACCTACTCTATTGAAAATTGAAGCAACTAAAGAAGAGTTAGAGAAGTTAAAGAAAGCTAGAAAAGAACTTTTAGAGAATTGCAAAGAGGCTAATATAGAATATATTAATGCAGTATCTAAACGAATTAAAAAGCTGGATAAATCCAATCTAGGCAAATTAGTTAAAATAGAAATCGATTGCCTACAAAATAAAGAATCTTTGTTGGAGGAACTCAAAAAAATTGAAGGAATTGGCGATAAATCAATTCAATCTATTAGTGATTACAAAAATTTTGACATGATTACTTTTATCGAGAATATTCGAAAAGGGCCGGTTGAGTTGGCTAAAGAATATAACTTAACTAGTAACACTTCGCAGAAAATTTGTAGATTAACTAATGAACAATGTTGGAAATTAGAAGAGCTTATTCTAGGTGATATTACTAATATTTCTCTCAAAGTTGGAGATAAATTCAAATCTATGGATAATTTATCAAAAGGTCAGCAGTGTACAGCCCTCTTAAATATTCTATTAGTCGAAAATAGGGATCCTTTAATTATTGATCAACCTGAGGATAATCTTGATAATGCCTATATTGCAGATAGCTTAGTTGCCTCAATTAGGAATAATAAAACAAATCGTCAATATATTTTTGCTACTCATAATGCCAACATTCCTGTCTTTGGTGATGCAGAACTAATTATTGGACTTGTCGAAGAAGATGGACAAGGCAAAATTAATGGACATGCTATCGGATCGATTGATAACAAACAAGTTATGAATCAAGTTGTGAATATTCTTGAAGGTGGTGAAACTGCTTTTAAGATTCGGAAGGAAAAATACCAGTTTTAGTTAATAGACCTTATTTAGGTGATTGCTTTAAAAAGTGACTGATAACTAATAATAAAAACTCATAGGAAATTTATTATAAAACTTTTCCTATTTTAGTAAATTCCAAATAAGGCGCATCCTAAAAAAAGAAAATATATCAACATAAAAGGACAGTATATTATCAACTGTCCTTTTAAGATTTTGCTATAAGTTTTATAAGGTGAGTGGACTCAGATTATTTAGACTGCTGAGTATCAAGCTACCTATAGCTGACTTTTTTATTTTATCTTCTTGACACTCTTAAAAACTACAAACCCTACAACCATACCCAAGGTATTTTGCAGGAAGTTTGGAAGAATATCTGGTAAGGCTGCGGACCAGCCATTCATTAGGGTAGAACCTAGAGCATAGCCACTTACCATGACGATTGTAGCCAAGACTAAGCCCAGCCATTGCCATTTCCCTTTAAAACCTGCAAAAAATCCTTGCAAGCCATGGTTTACCAAGCTAAAGAACATCCACTGTGGAAAGCCTGATAAAAGGTCAATCAGAAAACCTGCTAGTCCTCCAACGATGGCTCCTTCTTTACTGCCAAAGTAAAAGGCAGTAAAGAAAATACCTGCATCCAAGAGAGTCAACATTCCTGTTGGCGTTCCAATTTTCAAGTAATAACCTAGGACTACTGAAAGAGCGGTTAGAAGAGATACAAGTGCGATTTTAGTTGTTTTGGTTTGCTTCATATTGTCTTACTCCATATTGATCTGCTTGTGCAATAGCACGGTAAACGAAAGCTTTCGAGCTCTCTACTGCTGGTAAAAGTTCATCCCCTTTAACCAAGTGACTGGCGATGCTTGAGGCAAAGGTACATCCTGCACCCGCATTTTGGCCTTGAATGACTGGGTTTTCTAGAACAGTGAAAGTTTGTCCATCATAAAAGACATCCACTGCCTTGTCCTGACTGAGGCGATTGCCTCCCTTGATAATAACTGCTGGCGCTCCTAAATCATGCAATTTCTGCGCTACAGCTTTCATGTCTTCCAATGTTTTAATTTCCTGACCAGCCAATAATTCTGCTTCAGGAAGATTTGGCGTAATCACACTGACATGAGGGAAAAAGCGAATCAACTCTTGACAGAGTTCACTAACAGCTACATCGTGCGTTTCCTTGCAGACCAAAACGGGGTCCAATACCACAGGCACTCCTGGACGTTGCTTGATAAAGTCCAAGGCCTTCTCAGCCACACTGACAGTAGGAAGAAGGCCAATCTTAATTCCTGCAAACTCGACATCACGTAAGCTATCCAATTCATGTTGAAAAATGGCATCGTCAGTTGGAAAGACTTCAAAGCCCTTTTCGGTCAAGGCCGTCAAACAAGTCACTGCTACAAAGCCATGCAAACCATTTAAGGTATAGGTAGCCAAATCAGCTGACAATCCACCGCCACTAAAAATATCATTCCCAGAAAGGGCTAAAATACGATTATTCTTCATAACGAATCTCCTTTAAATACAAGCCATTCGGTGCTGCTGTTGGACCTGCAAGCTGTCTGTCTTTTTTTTCTAAGATCAAGTCAATCTGCTCAACTGGCATTCGATCATTTCCGATTTTGAGCAGCGTCCCCACCATATTGCGAATCTGCTTATACAAGAAGCCATTTCCTGAAAAGGTAAAGGTCAAAAACTGCCCTGTCTCATCAACACTAAGACTGGCTTCTGTAATAGTTCGAACCTTGTCCTCTACACTGGTTCCAGATGCTGTAAAACCGGTGAAATCATGGGTTCCCTCTAGCTTTTTGATTGCCATCTGCATGCGTTCTACATCAAGCGGATAGGGAAAGTGAGTGGCATAGTGACGGCGCAAAGGATTTTTGGGACGCCCTCTATCCACGATAAACTCATAGGTCTTGCTATGTTTTGCATAACGGCAATGAAAATCATCGGCCACAATCTCAATCAAAATCACATCGATATCTTCAGGAGACTGGGTATCTAGAGCAAAACGGAGTTTTTCCTCATCCATCTGATAGGGCAGGTCAAAATGAATCACCTGTCCCAGAGCATGGACCCCACTATCAGTCCTACCAGCACCGTGTACAGTGATGGCTTGCCCCTTATTGAGTCTCGTTAAAGTTTTTTCGATTTCCTCTTGAACGCTCCGCGCATGAGGCTGGCGCTGAAAACCAGCAAAGGCATAACCATCATAGGAAATGATTGCTTTATATCTTGTCATAACTTCTATTTTATCAGGAAATAAAAGTGTAAACAAGTTTAAAAACCAATAATTGTCTGGGTACAAAATTCCCAGAAAGAAAAACTTAGGAAATTAATCCTAAGCTCTCTTTTGAAGTGCGTACATAACAAAGATAGAAGTGACAATCAACCAACATCCTAAAATGGTGAAGACCAACATACCATTTTGAGTCACCAAGCCAATCGCCCCAAGAATGAAAGGTGTCGTAAAAGCTCCAAAGCTACATCCTAGCACTGCAAATGATGTTGCCTGATTAAGGAGCTTGGCTGGGATTCTTTCAGAAAGAAGCTGAAAGACAGTGGTCAAGGCCACACTGTAAGAAAAACCTGCCACAACACTTCCAACTACCATCACACCCAATGACGGAGACAAAGCAATCACAATTTGCCCCAATCCAAAGGTGATGCCTGACCAAAGGAGCAATCTTTCTTTAAACAGAGAGATAAAGAAAGAAAAACTCACACCTGCCAAGATACCAATCAACTGCATGATACTTAAAACCAAGCTCGATAACTGGGCATCCCCTAGACCTCTTTCCACCATCAGACTAGGAATACGAATGGTGATAGCTGTATTGGTGCAGACAACAACTGCTGCTTCGACAGCCAATAGAAAAATTAAGCCTTTCATCTTTCCTGTCAAACGAGTCGTTTCGGCCTCTTTTTTCTTTGTTTCTTTCTTTTCTTTGACATAAGGGACAAAGAGCAGATAAAGAATCAATACTAAAAATCCCGCACTGTAGGCCAAGAAGGTCACTGTCCACCCAAAGGATAAGAGCTGACCGACCACTAGAGTCAAAATCGACGCCCCAACAACTTCTGCTGATCCGCGAAGACCCAGCATCTGGATCCGTGTCTTTCCATGATAGCGTTCACTGATAATGGAAATGGCCTTGGCATTGATCATCCCCACGCCCAAACCAAATAAAATCCGCATAGCAAAGACAAAGTTATAATCCTGATACCAGAAGGGAGCTGTTCCACCGATAGAGAGGATGAGAAGTCCCAGACTAATCTGAAGTCGCTCAGGAAGCAAACGCTCCAAAAACCCATTTAAAATCAGCATAATCATGATTCCAAAAGAAGGGAGACTGACCAGGAGCTCGATTTGTTCTTTGGGGGAGCCTTGATAATAGTCAAACATGGCTGGCAGAGCACTTGAGATGGAAAAGGAGGTAATCAAAACGAGGGAGAGGGCCAAAATACTAGCCCGTTCTAAATATTGTTTCATGGATTTTCTTTCTATATATTTCTCACTGTTGATCCTTGTAAAAGGAAGATGGCAAGAAAAGAAGGAGTCCGATTGAACTAGAGACTCCGTCCTAACTTTCCTAATAGGAAGACTATTTTCGCTTGATTTGCTTGATCAGATAGAAGATGAAGCCTGCAACCATATACGCCGCAAAAATGATCAAACACCATTTGATAACCACGTCCCAACCCTTGTTCACATTTAAAAAGAAATAAGGGAAGGGATTGTCCTTGGAATTCGGAATATTGAGTTTTAAGACCAGACCGTTAAACAAGGCAAAAATCATATAAACCAAGGGCAATATGGTCCACAAGACTGGATCCCAGATCTTGTATTGACCCCGTTTATCAAAGAAGAGGGTGTCGGCTAAAAACCAGAGTGGAACGATATAGTGGCAAAGGAAATTTTCCACTCTGTAAAAGTCTGTCGCAATCGGAGCAAGCATAAAATGGTAAATCACACAGGTAATCATGATACTCATGGTAACACCACCCTTGAGACGAAGCAAGGTCGGACTTTGCCAATTTTCACCTGAACGGCTCATCACACGGAGCAGGTAGCCCGTGAAAATCGTTACTAAAAGATTGGACAACACTGTGTAGTAAAGGAGCATACCAAAGCCACCGTGCTTGGTAATCTCCAAATAAACTCCTGTAAATGCCGCTAAGAACAAAAGTACACGACTATAAAAGATAAATTTATAATTCAGTTTCATGGCTAGATTTTCTTAACAAATTCTGACTTGAGTTTCATGGCTCCAAAACCATCAATCTTACAGTCGATGTTGTGGTCACCTTCTACGATACGGATATTTTTAACGCGAGTTCCTTGTTTCAAATCCTTTGGCGCACCTTTTACTTTCAAGTCCTTGATAAGGGTTACAGTATCGCCGTCAGCCAATTTATTTCCATTGGCATCGATAGCAACAACACCTTCTTCTACTTCTGCAACTTCTGCAGGATTCCACTCATAGGCACACTCTGGGCAGACCAAGAGACTTCCGTCTTCGTAGACATATTCTGAATTACATTTTGGGCAATTTGGTAAGTTGTTCATAAGTCCTCCTAAAACTAACAATTATTCTTTAAAATTCATATGTTATTGAACAGCAACTATTATACCGTAAAATCCTACTTTTGACAATGTGTCCTAAGTCCAGCAGACAAAAAAATCATGCAACTGTTTACAGTTACATGACTTTTAAAAGATGATTGGTCATGGGCACTTATCAAGCACCACATGATAAAAGGGGTAGCAACTATATTTTACAAACCAGGAGCTTGTCCAAGTTCTGCTGCAAGCATCCAAACTGTTTTCTCAAGTTCAGCCTTAGCACCAACAAAGATATCGTTTGTAACATCATCGCCTTCTTCATCAGTCACATCCAAAGCTTTTTGGAAAAGAGCGATGAGGTAGCGATAAATCGCTAGAACACGTTCCAAGCTTTCTTCAACGTTACGGAATTCTCCTTCTTCTTCTTCGATTTCACTGTGTTGAAGGAATTCTGTCAAAGTTGAGTAAGGTTTGCCGCCAAGGGTGATCAAACGTTCGCTGATTTCGTCAAGATAGCCATCAAGGCTGTCCATGTATTCATCCATTTTTGGATGCCATACGAGGAAACCACGACCACGCATATACCAGTGAACTTGGTGAAGGGCAATGTGAGCCACATACAAGTCCGCTACTGCTTGGTTCAATACTTCCTTTGTTTTTGCCAATGCTACTGGCGCTGTTTTAGATAATGTTGTTACGTCTTTTACTGCTTCTTTTTTCAATTCAACCATATTTCTTACCTCTTTTCATTTTTTTATAACTACTTCACAGTAGCTATAATACAAGTATACTACTACCAGAAAATGATATCAAGGAAAATGTACTATCTGAGAAAAGTTGCAATAGACTGATAATTTAAGAAAAATATACAGAATTTTTTAAAAAAAAGACAGTCTTAGAAGACTGTCTGGAATAACTGAGATTATTTTACAAAATCAAGCAATGCCAAGAAGCTTTCAGCTTCAAGTGACGCACCACCAACAAGGGCACCGTCAACGTCTGGGCAAGCCATGTATGAAGCAACGTTCTCAGGTTTAACTGAACCACCGTATTGAACACGAACTTTGTCCGCAACTTCTTGACCAAAGTCTGCAGCTACAACGTCACGAACAACTTTACACATTTTTTGTGCATCGTCTTGTGAAGCTGATTTACCAGTACCGATAGCCCAGATTGGCTCATAAGCGATAACTGATGCAGCAACTTGTTCAGCTGTCAATCCAGCCAATGCAGCAGATACTTGGGCACCTACGAATTCAGCAGCTTTACCAGCTTCGTAAGTTTCAAGTGACTCACCACAACAGATGATTGGAAGCATACCGTTTGCAAAGATTGCTTTTGCTTTTTTATTGATATCTTCGTCAGTTTCATGGAAGTAGTCACGACGCTCTGAGTGACCGATAACAACGTAGTCAGTACCGATTTCTTTCAAAACTTGTGGGCTAGTTTCACCAGTGAAAGCACCTGCATTTTCAAAGTAGCAGTTTTGAGCAGCAACTTTAAGGTTTGAACCTTTTGCAGCAGCAAGAACAGCTGTCAAATCAAGAGCTGGAGCTGCGATACCTGCTTCAACAAGGTCTGATGAAGGAAGTTTTGATGCAACGGCTTCAACGAATGCTTTTGCTTCTTCTGGATTTTTGTTCATTTTCCAGTTACCAGCGATAAATGGTTTACGTGACATTTCACATACCTCTTTTTTCATTTTATTCACTATTATTCTATCATATTTATAAGGAGCTTGCAAACCTTACTCTAATTTTCAAGATTTTTCAAGCGACTAATCTTGCCACAAATTCATGGCATCGAGAAAATCAGCCGAAGCCTGAACTTGTTTGGGATTATTCGCTTCTCGCTCTGCTCGTTTGGCCTCTACTTGGGCAACAGATTGAATGCCTTCATGGCGCCAGTTTCGTAGGATTGCCTGAATATATTTCCAGTTTGGCTTGCCATTGAGAACGGCCTCTCGGAGAGCTTCCTTAATCAAATCAGCCTTAACTCCGTCTTCTTTGACAGTCTTAGAAAGGTCTTCGATTTCAAATGGTGTTAATAAGCGTCCCAATTCCTGCTGAAAAGTTTCAACCAGATCCTTCAACTGATTCTGCGGGTTTGGGACTGTTGTAGCTGGAGTTTGGCTATCTAGTAAGCTATCCAAGCGTTCAAAAGCCAAACTAGCATCAAAAATCAGCTCAATTTCACCGTTTAGTTCAATGGTTCGATATTGTAGCAAACCATTTTCAGTCAAATTCGAAATAGATTGGTTGACATCTGCTACCTCTTTGCCAATGATTTCAGCTATTTGGCTAGGTGAAACATCTCCTAGGGCTGTGGTATTTTGTAAATAGAAAAATTGCCAGACGAGAAAATCTTCGCTGGAAGGAAAGAGTTCCTTAAAATGCAAGAGCAGGGCACTTGGTAAAACCAAGTTCCCTGATTTAAAAGCGTCAAAATATGTCATAATTCCTCTTATAGATATCCAAATGCAGCCACATCATCCTCTACCTTTCTCCAGTCAAAAGGGGTTTCTTGATAAACTGCATAGTTTACCCAATTGCTGAAAAAGAGGGCAGCTGATGAAGACCAACAGAGACAAGGCGTCTCATTTACATCATCATTTTTAAAGTAGTTCTCTGGGATATGAGGGTTGAGTCCCGCCTCATAATCACGAAAATACTCTCTTGCCAAAGTGTCACGATCGTACTCCAAATGACCAAAACTATAAATTTCACGCAAATCTCGACTAGCTAGGATAGAAACCCCAACCTCAGGACCTTCTGACAGAATCTCCAGATTGGTCTTGTTTAAGATTTCTTCTTTTAAAATCTCAGTATGACGAGAATGAGGAGCTACATAGCGATCATCAAAACCTCTAAAAAGAAGGTGCCCTTCTTTTAAGGTATCCTGTGGATAAATGCCTGATAGTTTCCGATCCATCTGGTGCTTTTCAACGCCATAGCGAACATAAAGACCTGCTTGTGCTCCCCAACAGATATGGAGGGTTGAAAAAACATGCGTCTTAGACCATTTGATGACCTGCTTGAATTCCTCCCAGTAGTCCACCTCTTCAAAAGGCAAATGCTCCACTGGTGCTCCTGTGATAATCATTCCATCAAAAAAGTCATCCTTGACCTCTGGAAAGGTTTTATAGAAGGTTTCCATATGTTCGGCACGAGTTGTCTTGGAACGATGTGTTTCCATATATAAGAAATCAATATCTAATTGCAAGGGGGTATTGGCCAAATGCCGTAAGAGTTGCGTTTCTGTTACCATCTTTTGAGGCATGAGATTTAAAATCAAAATCTTCAAGGGGCGAATATCCTGATGAGCAGCCCGTTGGTCGTCCATAACAAAGATATTTTCTGTCCTTAAAATCTCCACAGCTGGCAATTTTTTATCAATTCTAATCGGCATAACCTTCTCCTAACTGTACTCTTTTAGAAATAATTGAATGTGTTTGAAGTCAAATCTCAAACACTTAGTCCTTTTATTATACTGCAAGAAGATATAGTTTTCAATTATAGTTTTTCTCTAACTAGCTATAGTTTGTTTATATAGCAGATGAAGAGAAAACAGCCCCAAGGACTGTTTTTCATTAATAATGCATAAGTACCTTGTAATCGTAATCTCCGATTTTTTCACGGCCTTTAAGCTCATCCAACTCAATCAAGAAGGCACAACCGGCTACAACTCCACCAAGTCTTTCAATCATCTCAATGGTTGCTTTGACAGTTCCACCTGTTGCCAAAAGATCATCTACGATGAGAACACGTTGACCTGGCTTAATCGCATCAGCATGCATGGTCAAGGTATCAATACCGTACTCTTTCTCATAGTCAGCAGAAATGACTTCACGTGGCAATTTCCCTGGTTTACGAACAGGTGCAAAGCCAATTCCCAACTCAAAAGCAACTGGGCAGCCCACGATAAAGCCGCGAGCCTCTGGGCCCACGATCATGTCGATCTTCTTATCGGTTGCATACTGAACAATTTCACGAACAGCGTAGCTATAAGCATTTCCATCTGCCATCAAAGGGCTGATATCACGGAAGGTAATACCTTCCTTAGGATAATTTTCAATCGTTGCGATATAATCTTTTAAATTCATCTTTTTCTTTCTTTCAAAGTTTTTTACTCTCTATTATACCACATTTTCTGTGAAAGAAGAAGAGGAAAAGCACTATTCTATTGCCCCATCAGGCTATTAATAGAGTTATTTCCCCTGGAATGAACTTATCATCAAAAAAACGAGCACATTCGTACTCGTTCTCTGATATAAACTACTGATTAAAGTGAGTTTACGTCAACCTTGATACCAACACCTTGAGTAGTTGTGATTGTCAAGTTTGTTACGTAAGTTCCTTTAGCTGTAGCTGGTTTTGCTTTTTGGATTGTTTCGTTGAAAGCTTTGAAGTTTTCAACCAATTTTTCAGCTTCAAATGATACTTTACCGATGATTGCTTGAACGTTACCTGCACGGTCAGCACGGTAAGTAATTTTACCACCTTTAGACTCTTCAACTGCTTTAGCAACATCCATTGTTACAGTACCAGTTTTAGGGTTTGGCATCAAGTTACGTGGTCCAAGGACACGTCCAAGACGTCCAACAAGAGCCATCATGTCAGGTGTAGCGATAACTACGTCGAAGTCCAACCAACCGTCGTTGATTTTCGCAACAAGGTCATCTTCACCAACAAAGTCTGCACCAGCAGCTTTTGCTTCTTCAGCTTTTGCACCACGTGCGAAAACAAGAACGCGTGAAGTTTTACCAGTACCGTTTGGCAATACCATTGCGCCACGGATTTGTTGGTCAGCTTTTTTAACGTCGATGTTCAAGTTGTAAGCAACTTCTACAGTTGCGTCAAATTTTGCAAAGTTAGTTTCTTTTGCAAGTGCTACAGCTTCTTCTACACTGTATGCTTTTGTGCTGTCGATTTTTTCAAGAGCAGCACGAAGTTGTTTGCTTTTTTTAGCCATTTTCTATTCTCCTTGTAAGTGGTTCAATCGATTTTCATCTCCCACGTCACTTCTCGAAATGATGAAGTCTTGCGGGTTATATTGGGGGTGTTATTGATTAGTCAACAACAGTGAATCCCATAGAACGAGCAGTACCTTCGATCATACGCATTGCAGACTCAATGTTTGCTGCGTTCAAATCTGGCATCTTAGTTTCTGCAATTTCTTGTACTTGTGCACGAGTAACTGTAGCAACTTTAGTTTTGTTAGGTGTACCTGATCCTTTTTCAACACCTGCAGCTTTTTTCAAAAGAACAGCAGCTGGTGGTGTTTTTGTAACGAAAGTAAATGATTTGTCTTCGTATACTGAGATAACAACTGGAATGATCATACCAGCTTGGTCAGCTGTACGAGCGTTGAACTCTTTTGTGAATCCCATGATGTTGATACCAGCTTGACCAAGAGCAGGTCCAACTGGTGGAGCTGGTGTAGCTTTACCAGCAGGGATTTGCAATTTTACAAGTTTTTCGACTTTTTTAGCCATTTTTAAATCCTCCTTTGTGGTTTTGGCGGTAATTAGAGATTTTTACCTCCCACAAGTATGCTTTACACATACTTTTCCATTATACACTATTTATCTAAAAATGCAAGAGAAAACTTTCGTTTTTAATCGACGTAATCGCCGCCTTCAAAGCCATAGTACTCTTCTAAACTGAGACCACTTGCAGCAATTTCTTTGGCCTCTTTTCCGACGTAGCGAAGATGCCATTCTTCCGCCATGTAGCCAGTCTCTTTTTCCTTGCCTTTGAGATAGCGAACAACAAAGCCAAAGTCAGCCGCATGATCCAAGAGCCACTGGGCTGCCTTTTCTTCAGTAACTAAATCACCATCTGTCCCAATAAGGTCAAAAGCAAGACCTGTTTGGTGTTCACTATAACCTGGGCGAGCTGAGTAGCGATCAGCAGCTTCCTTACCATCTTGATTCACATAGTCTTGATAAAGTTTGGTTTGAGTTTCATAACTTCTAAAACCACTGTAGTGATCGCTGATTGGGTAGCCCGCTGCTTGCATTGCTGCAATGAGTTTCAGCAACTCTGCTTTAGCTGTTGGATTTTCTCCTGGATTATAGTCTTTTGACAAAGGATAGTGCTTATTAGCTATGACGATTTCATCGTACTTCCCTTGAATACTATAGTAGTCTCCCTTATTGACAACTTCTGCCTTCTTCTGACTAGAGGCTTGGGATTTGCTCCCTACAGTTCCTTCAGGTTGACTAGTTTGTTCCGTTTTTTGAGTGTTTTCTTCATTTTTAGGTTTTTCTTGAGAACATGCTGCTAGGGTTACTGCTAGCAAACCTGATAAAACGATGTATCTTTTTTTCATTTTTTCTTCCTCTCTTAGGCCATGTGCTTCTCTAATTCATCGGATAAGGCTTTAATCATTTGTTCCAACTCATGGGATTTCACTTGGCAATCTTCTGACGCCATTTCTTCCCAGGGCACCCACCAGACTGGACCACGGCCATTAAGCCCATGCCCCTTCATATCACCTGACCGTCTTGGAAAGAGGTGCCAGTGAGCGTGGGCATCTCCATTTCCTAGAAGTTCGATGTTCATCTTTTCAGCTTTAAACGCTTTGGCGACTGCTTCTTGGACTAAACTCATTTCCTCTAGAAAACGCAGTTTTTCAGAAGTCTCCATATGGTGGAGTTCTGTTATATGTTCTTTTGCCAGAAATAAGGTATAGCCCTTAAAGTATTGGTGATCCCCAATAACAACATAGCCTGTTTCTAGTTCTTTTACAAAGTAGGGATTTTCTCCTGCCTTGATCCATTCAATTCTTTGACAAATCAAGCACATATTAGTCTACCAAGGTGCTCTTGAGATAGGCGTCTACCATACGCTCAGTCGCCACGACCGAATCAATGTGTGTTCGTTCGTAAGAGTGACTGGATTCAATACCAGCTCCAAGGAGGGCATGCTTAACCTCTGCTCCTGCTGACATAGCTGCTGAAGCATCCGAACCGTAAAATGGATAAATGTCGAGCTTAAATGGAATATCTTGCTCCTTCGCCAAAGCTACCAAGTGTTGACGGAAGTCATAGTGATAGGGACCTGAAGCGTCCTTGACACAGATAGACACTGTATATTCATCCGTCTGCTGGTCATCGCCCATAGCTCCCATATCCACAGCTAGATATTCCACTACCTGAGCTGGAATATTGGAGTTCGCACCGTGACCCACCTCTTCGAAGACTGAAAAAGCAAAATGAGTTGTTACTGGCAATTCAATCCCCTCTTCCTTGTAAATACGAAGAAGATTGAGCAAAATTGCTGCGCTGACCTTGTCATCCAAGTGGCGAGACTTGATAAAACCAGTTTCTGTCACAACTGTTCGCGGATCGAAACTAATAAAGTCTCCAACCTCAATACCCAAGGCGCGGGTTTCTTTTTCATTACTTACTTTTGCATCCAAACGCACTTCCATATTGTCCTGTGTGCGTTCAGCAGTTCCCGCATCTTTGTAGACATGGCAAGAAGTCTGATGGATGAGAATGGTTCCAGATACCTTTTTACCTGTGCTAGCCACATGAACCGTACAGTTTTCTCCTTCAATCATGTTCCAAGGAAAACCACCGATACGATCCAATTTGAGACGGCCATCCGGTTTGACTGCACGGACAATAGCACCCAGCGTATCCACATGGGCAGTCACATAGCGCTGTTGGTCATCATTTTGACCTTTAATAGTAACATTGACACCACCCTTGGCTGTACGAACCGGCTGGTAACCAAGTTTCTCTATAGTATGGACTAGATAGTCTGAAATCTCACGAGTAAAGCCTGTTGGAGATGCAATTGCGGTTAGTTCTTTGATATAGTTTATAGTATGATTCATTTCTTCACCTCTTTCCTACCATTATAACATTTTTCTAGTCAGACTCCTTATCAAAAGGAGAAAAACTGTGTTTAGTTGCTTTCACTATCGATCCATGTTATAATACGAATACTTTGATTATGAAAGGAAAGTAAAAAATATGAAATCATACTTTAAAGTATCACTAGCCCTTGTGGCTTCACTTGTCCTCCTGCTCGGATGTTCCAAACAAGCATCAACACCTGCAAACAGCAGTTCTAAAGAAGACATAACAACTCAGTCAAGTGAGAGCAAACAAAGCACTGAACAATCTTCTGAGAAGAAAGAAACAGCCAAGACACATACTTTTGTCAACAAAAGCAATCCTGGAATCACTTCTACCTTGGTTTATACTGTAGAAGGCGACAATGTTACCAAGCAAACCGCTCAGAATGTTGCAGATCCTGAAATCCTTGGTGCAACTCCAGAAGATGTCAAGAGTTTTATCGAAGAAAAGTACAAAGGTTATAATGGACTCAAAGGTGTTAAACAAACGATTGAAATCAAAGATGGAAAAGTTGTTCAAGATCTAGAAGTTGATTTCTCAGTTGCAAGCATTAGCGAACTTAGAAAAGCACTTCCTGAAGAATATTCTGGTATCGGCAATCGTGTCAGTTTCTCAAACTCTAAAAAAGCACTAGAAAAAATGGGATTCACAGAAAAGACGAACTAATCTCCTAAAATTTCATATAGACTAGTGTAGGTCCACCCCAAAAGTTAGACACAACTCTGACTCTTGGGGTATTTTGTTACATCCCTAACCGATGAGTTCAATAGATTCCTCCAAATCCCATAAAAAGTGC
Source organism: Streptococcus oralis (assembly GCA_963515155.1). Classification (GTDB taxonomy): domain Bacteria; phylum Bacillota; class Bacilli; order Lactobacillales; family Streptococcaceae; genus Streptococcus; species Streptococcus oralis_CW. Next base: position 107,962 of record CAUPXG010000005.1, read on the forward strand.
ATTTAAAACTTCACACCCTTATAAAGCCATATGATAAAAGATTTTTGAAACAAATAGAGACAAAACTTTAATCGTCAGACTAGTTTCTGTTCATTGTCAGGTCAGGTCAGATGAGAGGGGAGGTCTAGTTGATTTTGTAGTAGAATCATGTTATAATACAAAATACTTTGATTATGAAAGGAAATTCTATGAAAACTTATGTTAAAACTTCACTAGCCCTAGTGACTTCACTTGTCCTCCTGCTTGGATGTTCCAAACAAGCTTCTACACCTGCTAGCAGCAGTACCAAAGAAGACACAACAACTCAGTCAAGCGAGACCAAACAAAGCAGTCAACAATCATCTGAAAAGAAAGATGAGACAAAAAACTATATTTTTGTTCACAATAGCAATCCCGGAAGAACTTCTACCTTGACATACACTGTTAAGGGGGATGATGTTGTAAAACAAGAAGTCTATAATGTTTTTGACCCTGAAATACTGGACAAGTCAGCAGAAGAGATTAAAGAACTTATCGTGAAAACTTATAAAAAGGAGGAAGGACTTAAAGGCATTACACAAAATATCGAATTCAAAGATGGAAAAGTCATCCATAGCATGGAGGTTGACATGACTGTTGTGAATCTCGAAGAGATGAAAAAAGCAATGCCAAATGAAGTTTCTGGCTCTGGAAGCCGTGTAAGTTTTCTAAAAACTAGAAAAATGCTTAAAGAGGCTGGTTATATTGAACAAACCAACTAATGAGTCGTGCTCATACAAAAAATTCTTGGTCGATGACCAAGAATTTTTTTATTCCATCTCAAAAACATCACTCTCTTGTTTGTTTGGTAGAACCAATGAAAGCAAGATTCCGACAATAGCTGGCACTAGCCATGGAAGAGAGGCTGACGCAAACGGAAGGGCATTAATCAGATTTTCTAGAAACTCAATCTTAAAGGAACTTCCAAGGACGCTTGCAAGAGCAATAGCTGTAACAAGCCCAATAGTTAACTGCATGCCCGGTTTTGATAGGGGTACAAACTTATTAACAATCACAATCATCACAATGGCGATGGTGATTGGGTACAATATTACCAGTACTGGCACTGAATACTTAATGATTGCATCAAGTCCAAGATTTGCAATAGCAAATCCAATCAAGGTAAAGGCAGTGGCATAGACCTTGTAGCTGATTTGTGGGAAACGTTCGTTAAAGAACTCTGCTGTCGACACAATCAAGCCAACTGTCGTTGTGAAGCAGGTTACAGTTACCATAACAGCAAGGAAGAGTTGAGCTGTTGAACCAAAGATTTCCTGAGTTGCTTGTGACAAGATATAAACACCTGGTGTTCCACCCTTCATCGCTTCGGCTGGTACTGGAAAGTGATTTCCAAGGAATCCTAAACCGATATAAAGAGCGCTAAAGGCAAGAGCTACAACGATACCAACCACCCAAATAGTTGAAATGTATTCTTTCTTACTGGAGAATCCAAGTTGTTTCAAGGTTTGAACTGCAATCACACTGAAGGCAACTGAAGCAAGGGCATCCAAGGTGTTATAACCTTCTAGGAATCCTGTACCAAAGGCAGAAGCTTGATAAGCAGCTGAAGCCGCTTGAGGGCTTGTTCCACCATATTTGAAGGCACCTAGTACAACCAAGATAACGATCAATAAGGCAAAGACTGGCGTTAAAACACGTCCAATTCGATCCAAAATCTTTGATGGATTGAGTGAAATCAGATAGGCTGCTGCAAAATAAAGCACAGTAAAAACAATCAATCCTAGACCTTTGTTTGCTTCGGATAAGAGGGGGCTAATCCCAACTTCGTAAGCTGTTGTGGCTGTACGCGGAATGGCAAAGAAGGGGCCAATCGATAGATAGAGGACTGCAAGATAAAGCGTCGCAAACCAAGGTGAGATTTTCTTAGAAATCTCGTGAATGTATCCTTTAGGGTTTAGCGTTCCGATGATGAGCGTTAGGACAGCAATCCCGACACCCGAAAATACAAAACCTGCGATGGCAGGAAGAAACTGTTCTCCAGATAAAGCACCTAGAGAAGGCGGAAAGATCAAGTTCCCCGCACCAAAAAATATTCCAAACAGGAGCAAGCCTGTTAGGGCACCTTTTTTAGCCATAATAATCTCCTTCATATTTCTAAAATACTGACCTAGTATACCATTATTAAGACTCTGAAAAAAGTATCCAAAATTAATCATTGAATGTTTTCAATATTTTTAAAAATAAGAATTATCTAAAAACAAAATCCCTCACTCAGTTGGAACCGAGCAAGGGAAGATTAGGATCTATCACCATAGAGGTTTAAAGATTTTCAAAGGCCGTCATTCCACCTTGAACATTGATAACGTCATAACCTTGTTCAGCTAGAAATTGACAAGCACGTGCTGACCTCATCCCAGATTTACAAATCACGTAGTAAAGCTGGTCTTTGTCTAGTTGTTCATAAGTATCAGCCAATTGACTGAGAGGTAAATTACGAGCACCTTCTAAATGAAGAGACTCAAACTCATCTACTTCTCTCACGTCCAGCACAGAAAGTGAACTATTCTGGTAAAGCTGGTAAAAATCGTTAAAAGTAATTTCTTTCATTTTGTTTCTCCAAGAATCTTTTGAATTCTTTTTTTCAAATCGGGCATCACTTCTGACTCAAACCAAGGATTCTTAGCCATCCAAATTTGATTACGAGGAGAAGGGTGAACTAGAGGAAAATAGGTTGGTAAGTAGTTCTGGTAATGTTTTACCCGTTCTGTCACCTTGCCACTAACTTTCTCATGTAAATAATAGGCTTGGGCATATTGCCCAATCAAGAGAGTTAATTGGATATTGGGCAATTCTTGCAAGAGTTGTGGGTGCCATTTTTCGGCAAAGCCTTTACGGGGGGGAAGGTCGCCCGATTTTCCATGTCCTGGGAAATAAAAGTCCATGGGAATAACTGCAAACAAGCCCGAATTGTAAAAGGTATCTTCATCTACACCTAGCCACTCACGCAAGCGATCGCCGCTCTTATCCTTCCAATAAATCCCAGCTTCTTGCGTTTTAAACCCCGGAGCTTGACCGACAATATTGATGCGGGCAGTTTTTGGCGCCGCAAAGAGAGGTTCGATTCCGCGTTCTGTATAGCTGATATTCTGTGGATCCGCCATAATGGCTTGCTTGATTCTTTCGATTTGAGACATCTGTTTTCCCTCCAAAAAGAAGTCCAAGCATAACATCTCAGACTTCTATCGTTTTATTTGATCAATTCATAGATAGCCTCAGCATAGATTGCTGCTGCTCGGAAGAGATCGTCCAAGGCGATAAATTCATTGGCTTGATGCATGGTATCGATTGAGTCTGGGAACATAGCACCGTAGGCAACCCCACGTTCCAGCAAGCGACCAAAGGTACCACCACCGATGACTTGCTCGTGACCTTGGAGACCAGTTTGTTTTTCATAAACATTCAACAAGGTTTGCACAAGCGGATCTTCCATTGGCACATAGTGGGGGGTGTGACCGTGTTCAGAAAGACTAACAGAAGCAACTGGCAAATTTTCAAGGATTGACTTGATTTGCTCTGGGCTTGTTCCTTTTGGATAACGGAAGTTAAGAGCAATGGTATTGTCAGCACTTGTTTCATCAAAGCGGAAGACACCGGCATTCATAGAAAGGGCACCCATCTTTTCATCCACATGAGCAACCTTGAGATTTGTACCCTCATGGTCGTTCAAGAGAATCTTACCAGCGATGTCGAGGTAGTCTTTGGCTGGTCCAGCAAAGTCAAATTGGCTGAGGAAGAGGGCAAGGTAGGTCGCACCATTGACACCTGAAGCTGGCATAGCACCATGAGCTGATTTACCAATGATGGTCACCTTGTATTTGCCAGATTCTTCTTTGATTTCTCCTCTGAGTTTGTGTTCTGCAACAAAGGCATCTAGTTGAGCTTGCAAGTCAGCCAAGCCACCTGAAACGACTGCTGTTGCTGATTCAGGTACCATGTTTTCACGCAAACCACCTGTGAAGCTGTGAAGACGAGCCGCACCTGTATTTTCACCTGCAAAGTGGAGGTATTCCGTGATGTTTCCTTTTTCACCATTGATGATTGGGAATTCAGCATCTGGTGAGAATCCAAAGTCTGGTTTTTCAAGTCCTACATGTTCAAAGTAGTAGTCCATGTCTGCCCAGCCTGATTCTTCATCTGTTCCGACGATGAAACGAACTTTCTTAGAAGTTGGAAGCCCCAATTCTTTGATGATTTTCAAACCATAGTAACAAGCTGTTGTAGGCCCCTTGTCGTCTGAAGCTCCACGCGCATAGAGGCGACCGTCTTTGATAGTTGGTGTGTAAGGATCTGTGTCCCAACCGCTACCAGCTGGCACCACGTCCATGTGAGCAAAGATTCCGAGAACTTCTTCACCTTCACCAAACTCAAAATGTCCTGCGTAATTATCAACATTTTTAGTTGGATAACCGTCACGGTCTGCGATTTCAAGGAATTTTTCCAAGGCTTTTACCGGCCCAGGTCCAAATGGATGCTCAGCATCGGCTTTGCTGTCATCACGTTCTGAGTTGATTTCCAAAAGGCTAAACAAGTCAGTCAAGAGGTCTTCTTTACGTTTTTCTACTTCTGCTGTAAAATCAATTGCTGTCATTTTTTCTTCTTTCTATCTTTTTTCGATAATTTCATCCACTGGCAAGCGGTAGCTTGGTTCCAATTTTTCGTCTGTGTAACCTACCGTAATCAAGAGTTCTGGACGGAAACGGTCTTCGATATCCAAAACTTCGTTGGCTTTTGATTTGTCAAATCCAAGAATAATGTTAGAACCAATTCCCTGATCTGTCAGAGCCAAAACCAAGTTCATGGCAACCAAACCTGCATTGAGGGCTAGGTAGTCGCTGACTTGTTGTTCACTATAACGCGCAAATTCAGCTGGCAGATTCTTCATAAAATATTGAAGTTGCTCTTCAGAAAAGTTATTAGCGCCGCCAACTCGGGCAATCTTACGAGCACGTTTGGCAAGATCTGTATCTGTAAACAAGGCAATGGTTACAGGTGCTGATGATACCTGTTCAAAGTTCAAACCATAAGCCAATTTTGCCAATTCAGCATTTTTCTGACGAACCACCACAAACTTCCATGGTTGGCTATTGTGGGCACTTGGAGCCAAAGTCGCGATTTCGATAGCTGTACGAACATCTTTGGGATCTACCGGTTTATCAGTAAAATGCTTAGTCGCATGACGTTTTTTATTCAATTCAAGAAATTTCATAATCGATTTCCTTTTCTAATTCTACTGCATCCATTCTACCATATTTTGAAAGAGCTTGCAGAGATTTTTCATAGGAAAAGCAAGAGCAAAACAAACTGCTCTGTGCAGTTTGTAATAATTATTCTATATCACTCACCATAAAATTAGCAAATGGAATCATACTGAGATAGCTTCTCCGTTGTCACTTCTTCCAACTTTTTCTTTACCTGACCTTTTATGGCCGTATCCATCTGTGATTTTATTTTCCCAATAGCGACTTTTGTCTCCTCCGCACTTTCTCTCACTTTTTCTTTATAGTTGGTTTGCAAAGAATTTTTTTCCTTTAAGATTACTGTCGCCATTGTATAGATTCTATTCCTCTCCATCATGCGATACATCTGACGTAAAGCAAATTCATATTCTTCATCTGTGTAATATTCATTTAATGGTGCGAGCATATGACCTCCTTAAATCTCCGATTGTCTGTTCTAACTCATCTTGCTTTTTACGATAATCTCTATCTAACATCTCTTCATGGTACTGCAATTCATCTTCTCTACGCCTACACGCAAACTGAGAATCCTCCATCAATTGTTGCAAACTCCTATAAAACTGTTCTCCATCTTGGTAACTGTGTTGTCCCTTTTGAAGAAAGACATCCATTTTGCTAGCTTCGTCTTCAATGATTCGGGCAAGGCGGTCTCGACGTTCATAGAGTTCGTTATATTGATTCGTAAAAGTTGCTTTCCGCTTTAGATACTCATCTTCCAAATCATAATGCTCTTTTTCTTTTGCTTTTAACTTTTGGAAGACTAAATCCGACTGTTCCATTTTCTAAATTCTCCTGCCAATTCCTTATCTGTGGCCAGTTTACTCTCAATGACTTGGATAATCTGTTGGTTAAGGGTATCAAACTCTGTGGCTAGTTTTTCAGCCTTTTGATTCATTTGCTCAAAATCTTGCTTAACTGAACCGACAATCGTATCCTGAGTCACACCCGCAGACGCAAAAGTCGATAGAACTTCATCATAACTCAGGTATCGGAAACTACTAAAGTCAAGCTGATTCCATAGTTCTTGTGCTTTTGACACCACCTCTTCTTGAAGGTGCTTGACGTCGTCTGCACCAGCTCGAGCCGCATTAGCCATTCCTTCCCCTAGAGCCATTCCCTGCAAGCTATCCAAGTATATCTCTTCCCTACTTGACAAACCATCTGCCGAGAGGTAGCTTTTAATTTTTTGGTAGCGGTACATACCCGCTGTTGCTTCTGCTAATGCCGTTACTTTGAGATTTGTGACACGTTTTCCATCCAAATCAACTAGCTGGCCATTCTCATCAAATCGCCACTGGGACAAGTTATGATATTCTAACTTGTCACCCCAGTTATCTTTTGCAGGGTAGATGTAGGGAAATATAGCTGTTTGAGTCGTATTTCCCGTAATATTGCCAATAACATCATACTTATGACGGTAATTGCGAAATTGTTCTGGATGTTCTTGCATATACTTGATTTCTTCTTTCGAAATCAAGTTATGAATATCTGGCCCATTATACCCAACATTGGCATAACCTCGCTTTAAAGCGACATACATAGCCAGAGACTCTCCAAGCGAATGCCCCGCAGTTGTAATTTTAGCAGAGGGATAAGTTTTTTCGATTTCTTCCGCAAAACTCAGAGCCGTTTGAAATTGAGATTTTCTAAATGTCTTTGTTTTCAAATCCGACAACACCTGTCTATCACCAAATCCTATTGATTGGATATCTGTTTGGATGTCAAGTCGATCATCTTTATTCGTCCCTGCATAGGCAATCACTACATGGCTATAATCCACATTCCCATTTTTATCCACAGGAGCAACTGCCATCGCCTGCATACCGTTGGAGGTGTTATCTTTTGTACTAAGAACTCGAAAAGTTTGCGAATCCTTTCTTAACTCATCTCCTGCTTGCCATGGAGTTGAATTTTTATTTTTATCAACTTCATATACTTGATCAACTAAATAATTAAAACTTTTATCCGTAATCATATTATCTCACCCAATAAATAACTGTTATATTTGACATAAGTGAATCGCTATTTATTACTTCCGGATTATCTCTTTCTATTAATTTATTCCCATTACTTTGACTAATATGCTGTCCAAAACCTATTTCATCCTCTGTCATCAAGTTTTGAACAGAAAAAGTGACAAATATTTCGTCATTGACAATGGCATTAGAAGTCCAAGTTCCTGTTAATTTATTCTGTTGAAAACTTGTAAACTCAATCTTCTCAACCTTTTCATAATGACTAACTAAGTATAACGCCATCCTATCCTGTTCGATTCTCATTTTTTCTTCCAATGTTTTTTCTTTTTGATGATTTAAACTAAACATCACGATTCCTCCTATAATACAGATTACTAAAGCAATAATACCCCATTTTTTACGCTTATTCATTAACACACCTCCTTATATCATTCTATAAAGCAACTAGCCTCAACTACCTTATAGTATAACATAAACAGCTATTTTAATTAACATTGGCATAACCACGCTTTAAAGCGACATACATAGCCAGAGACTCTCCAAGCGAATGCCCCGCAGTTGTAATTTTAGCAGAGGGATAAGTTTTTTCGATTTCTTCCGCAAAACTCAGAGCCGTTTGAAATTGAGATTTTCTAAATGTCTTTGTTTTCAAATCCGACAACACCTGTCTATCACCAAATCCTATTGATTGGATATCTGTTTGGATGTCAAGTCGATCATCTTTATTCGTCCCTGCATAGGCAATCACTACATGGCTATAATCCACATTCCCATTTTTATCCACAGGAGCAACCGCCATCGCCTGCATACCGTTGGAGGTGTTGTCAACAGGAGGTGTTATAATTTTAAATTTTCCTTGTGCTACTACTGCCCCTTCTTTTAAAGGAACTTTCACTTTAAGAGAATCTACAGCATAAACATCATCAACAATATATCTAAAATCTCTCTCACTCGTCATTCTTAGTTTCCCCTAGATATCTAATTTTTATATTATCAATTGTCTTTGTATAGGGAACATCCGTCTCGTCAACAGACATGTCTTCTAAATAATATCCAGATGTCCGTATAACATCCCCAAAAGCATCCTCTGATAGGGATATTGTTGCCTCTCCATTAATTACAAGTGTTATTCGCCAGGTTCCTGTTGTTTCATTTTTTCTGAATTCTATGAATTCTATAGTTTCAATCGGATTCTGTGTTTTTAATTTTACTCTATTAACCACAAATAGTGCCATCCTATCCTGTTCGATTCTCATTTTCTCTTCCAACGTTTTTTCTTTTTGGTGATTTAAACTAAACATTATAATCCCTCCTATGACACAGATTACTAAAGCGATGATACCCCATTTTTTTCGCTTATTCATTGATATACCTCCTTATACCATTCTATAAAGTAACTTGGTCTTAATTACCTTATAATATAGGACCAATAGCCACTATGGTCTTGTGCATTGAATTCAAGTTTAGCATAGTTCACTTACGATTTCCTTTTCTAATTCTACTGCATCCATTCCACCATATTTTGAAAGAGCTTACAGAAATTTTTCATAGAAAGAAATTGGAACACGGATGAAGCCATGGTTTTAAACTTATCATTAAAATCAGTTTTTTCCTCATCCAGCACCAACTATTTTTCAGGGGGTAACGAAACTAGTCTACCTTATATTCTGACTTTATAGCCTCCAAAAATTTCTTCACATCCTCTACATACCCATGCTTTTCAATTAAACTAGCTAAGAGTTCCAGATTGTGCCCCCGATAGTTGTCATCTCGACGTAGTTCTTCATACATTTCGATAAAAGGAAGACCCTTGGACTTGGCCAATTCTAACTCTGCTTCATAGTCATAAGCAACTTTTTGGAATAGAATATTTATCAATTCTCCATCTTCCACTTCTATCACAGCATACTGGGCACGGTGATTTTTTAACTTTTCCCAATCAAAATAGGGCATGCCAATCGACCCTGGATTGATGATTTGTTGCCCTTGACTTCCATAACGAAGCAACTGCTTGTGGACATGACCATAGATTGCCACGTCCGTTTCCTCATCTAGGAGTTGGTCAAATTTATCTGTATCATTGTCAACCAGTAAGTCACTCCCATAGTTTTTGTCAGGTAAATTATGAGAGAGAGAAAAGCGCAGTCCGTCAACTTCTTTCTTTTCCAGCATAGGCAAGCTTCGTAGCCAGACAATCGTTGCAGGATCCATTCGCTCCATCAAAAACTGTGTCATACGCAAGAGCTGGACTTCCTGTGGGTCTTCTAAGCCATATTGCCCATCTAAAGCCTCAAGGACACAATCATCCCAATTGCCTCGAACACTTGCTGTGATAGGAAGTTCCTTTAACAGAGCGACCAAGTCATTTGCACCTGGACCAGGGAGGAAAATGTCTCCCATGAGCCAATATTCACTGGCTCCTTGAGTTTTAGCATCTGCAATCACTGCTTCTAGCGCCGTCGCATTGCCATGAATATCTGATAAAATTGCGATTTTATGGTTCATCATAATCTCCTTTTGTTTGGTAGTCCACTCTTTCTTCCGCCACTTGAGCCAATTCCACTTCTTCCTGAGGGTTCAACTTTCTTTTCACATCTTCTGCGACTGCTCTTGGCACACCCACTTCGACAATTTCATCCACACTAGCTTCCTTGATTTTAGTGAGAGATTTAAAATGCTTCATGAGATTCTGTTTGCGTTTAGGTCCCAGACCGTCAATCCCATCCAGTTGTGAAGAAAAGGAATTTTTTGAGCGCAGTTGGCGGTGGAAGGTGATAGCAAAGCGGTGGACCTCATCTTGGATGCGCTGAAGCAGGAAAAATTCCTGAGAATTGCGAGACAACTCCACCACTTCCAGTGGATCTCCGAAGAGCAATTCATGGGTTTGGTGCTTGTCATTCTTTTGCAGACCTGCAATTGGGATATCCAAACCTAGCTCTTCTTGGATGACTTGCTTTGCAATATTAACTTGACCTTGTCCCCCATCAATCACAATCAAATCTGGCGGGGTTAAACCATCACGTTGAACTCGGCCATAACGTCTGCGAATGACTTCACGCATACTGGCATAATCATCTGGACCGACAACCGTTTTTATCTTGTACTTACGGTAATCCTTCTTACTTGGTTTGCCATTGACAAAGACCACCATGGCTGAAACAGGACTAGTTCCCATGATATTAGAGTTATCAAAGGACTCGATGCGAACTGGAGTCGGTATTTGGAGCAAGCGTCCCAGATTTTCAATAGCTCCTTGGGTCTTTTCAACAGATTTTTCTAGCAGATTGAACTTCTGCTCCAGACTAACACGGGCATTTTTTATGGCTAGATTGACCAGTTGTTTTTTCTCTCCACGCTGAGGTTTGAGAATCTTGGTATCCACCAAGGCCTTGACGGCTTCTTCATCGATATCCTGCGGAATCAATACTTCATTGGGAACCAGGTGAGATTTTTCTTGATAGAATTGTCCCACATAGGTCAAAAAGTCCTCGTCCGGATCATTGTAGTAGGGGAAGAGATTGACATCCCGCTCGATGAGTTTTCCTTGACGGACAAAGAAAACCTGGACACACATCCAACCCTTGTCCACATAGTAGCCAAAGACATCACGGTTTTGGAGATCCTTTGCCATAACCCGTTGCTTGGTCCGAAGTGTTCCAATAGCCTGAATCAGATCACGGTATTCCACCGCACGTTCAAACTCCATACTTTGAGCTGCGGATGCCATCTTCCCCTTGAGGTCATCAATGATTTTATCATCCTGCCCTTTTAGGAAATCAGAAACCTCCTGAGCCAGGGACTTGAAATAAGCCTCATCTTTCTGACAGATGGTGTGGGCCATACACTGGCCGATATGGTAATAAAAACAAACCTTAGACGGCGGATTGGTGCACTTACGAAAAGGAAAAATCCGATCCAGTAGTCGCTTGATTTCATTGGCTGCCCCCACATCTGGATAAGGGCCAAAATAAAGACCTCCGTCCTTTTTGACCTGACGGGTGATAATCAATCGAGGATAACGCTCATTGGTGATTTTGATGAAGGGATAAGACTTATCATCCTTGAGCATGATATTATATTTAGGCTTATTCTCCTTGATCAGGTTAATTTCTAGGAGAAGCGCTTCGATATTGGACTCAGTAACGATAAATTCAAAATCCACAATCTCAGATACCAGAGCTTCCGTCTTGGTATCGTGACTGCCACGGAAATAGGAGCGGACGCGGTTGCGCAGATTTTTAGCCTTTCCTACATAGATAATGGTGCCATTTTTATCCTTGTGAATGTAACAACCAGGGCTGGTCGGCAAGAGCTCTAGTTTTGATTTGATCAAGTTATTCATAGTTCCATTATAACAAAAAGGCCGTAACAGGACGAACAAAAAGCCCCACCAATCACTTGTTGGAGGAGCTTTGATTTCTTTTCGGATTGCATCGACCTCATCTAGTCACTACTGGTATAGAGTTCTTGAACAGCTGTCACATCCTGAGGCTGAATTCCATAGTAAGAACCTGCTGGCTGCATGACAGAAGTTTCGTTGGTATGATCCAAACCGATGGCATGCCCCAGCTCGTGCTCCGCCGTGTGCACGATCCGTTCATAAGAATAACCATAGTTTGGATTGGATAGATAATAGTGATTCAGGCGAACCGTTACAGATATAAATTGTTTGGTTAACAAATTGGTTTGACTCTCGGCTTGACCAGCTACAGCGGTCGATCCATCATTCATCTCACTTGCCACAATATCTGCCTGGCTAGGATCCGCAACCACCTCAAAGGTAAAGGCTCCCGTTTGATTCCAGTTTTTTATGGCTTCTGCATAGGCACCTTGGAAGGTTTCATCCATTTGAGGCTCAATATAGATGCGAGCTGAAGCCTGAGCCCACTTGCCTTCTGCATGTTGGTGACTGTCTGTCTGAGACAAGACTTCCAGCGTTCCCGTCTCCTTCCACTGATTCCAGCCACCTTGACCAATCTTACTCATTTTTTCAACCTGATTGACCGCAGAATGAAAATCACCAGACAGATACCAAACCACTCCAAAAGCAATGAGCAGTAGAATAACTACAGTCCAAACCAGACGCCAGAAGAAACGCCAAATTCCCAAAAGAAATCGGAACAATAATCGAATAATCCAGAACATGACGCTCCACCTTTCATAAAAATAAGAACCTATCTTGAAATCATATTCTCCTTGATCAAGATAGATTCTCTATTTTACTGAAGAAAGCTGAAAGAAACCTAAAACTAAGATAAACGTTCTTCCAAGACAAAGTCAATTGGTAAGGCAGCCAAAAAACGCTCCAATTGTTTTTCCCAGTAGTACCACTCGTGCTTACCTGGACTGTGACTATAGGTCACCTCAAAACCAAGCTTTTTGAGATTTTTCACTGCGAGATTATTGGCAGAGTAGAGATAGTCTTGCTCTCCACACCAAGCCCATAGTTTAGTCTTTTTATCGGATTTTGTAGCCATGCTTTCAAGCGAATGAGGACTAGCTGTCCAGTCTTTAATCTCTCCAAAAACTCCTCGCCAGTAGGCAAGTGACCCCAGATCCTGACTTTCAGGAGAAAATTCCTGAAAACTGAGCGCACCAGAAAAACTAGCCGCATGAGAAAAACGATTCGTCGATAGAGCGAGTTTGAAGGAACCGTAACCACCCATGGAGAGACCTGCTATGAAGGTCTTTTCTCTCTTGCTGGTCATATTGGGGAAGAAACGTTTCATTACCTGAGGTAACTCTTCTGCTAGAGCAGTATAGTAGTTATAGCCGTACTGAGTATCTGTGTACCAGCCATTGCTAGTATTGGGCATGATGACAATAAGATTGGTTCCACGCAACAAGCGCTCGACATTGGTACGTTTGAGCCAGCTATTTTGATTTCCTGACATTCCATGCAAAAGATAAAGAACAGGAATATCTGTGCAATCTGGTTCAGTCACCCGACTAGCATCTGGATAGAGTACCGTAACGCCCCACTCCATACCCAAAATTTCTGAGTAATACTCAATATTCATAACTGCCATGGTTGTCTCCTTTTACTATTCTATAAGAAAAAGCCGAATTTCGACTTTTTCTGTAGGTATTCTGCTTATTATTTTGCTTCCATCACGACTGGCAAGATTGCTGGACGACGCTTGGTTTGATCAAAGAGGTACTTGGTCAGATTGTCACGAACCTTGCCTTTGAGATCTGCCCAATCAAAGTCGTCACCTTGAAGATACTCTTCTACCGTTTGGTTAATCAATTCTGAACTTTCACGGAGAATATCACGGCTCTTCTTGAGATAAACAAATCCACGCGTATGGACACGAGCCTTAGCCACAATTTTCTTCTCACGACGGTTGACAGTGATCGCAACGATAAAGATTCCATCCTCTGACAAGACTTTACGGTCACGAAGGACGACATTTCCAACATCCCCGATGGCATTTCCGTCAATCAAGACATCACCTGCAGAAACTGCTCCAGCTGGAACAAAGTCTCCATGTTCATAAGACATGGTCGTTCCCTTTTTAGGGATGAAAATGCGTTCTGGCAACATTCCAACCGCCATGGCAGCCTTGGCATGCGCATCTAACTCACGGTACTCCCCTTGGATAGGGAAGAGGTAGTTTGGCTGCAGAAGATTGATCATCAACTGCAAATCACGCGCATTCCCGTGTCCGGATACTCGCAAGCTTTGGGTAATGAGTTTCACCACACCACCAGCTTGGTAGATCATGTTTTCCACACGCGCCATGACGGCTTCTTTGGCGATAGATGGAGTCGTTACGATATAAACCAAGTCCCCATCTTTGATTTCCACATAGCGGTGGCGACCAATAGACATCTTACGAAGTCCATTAATAGGCTCACCCATACGCCCAGTCTCAAGGATAATCAACTCATGGTCTTCAAAACGAGACATTTCTTTTGGTTTAATCAAGAGACTTTCATTGGCTAGAGACAATTTTTTGAGTCGAATCGCAGTGCGGACGATATTTTCAATATCAAATCCAGTCAAAACAACTCTGCGACCTGTATCTGCTGCAGCATCAAAAACTTGCTGGATACGAGAAAGGTTGCTGGCAACTGCGGCAACGATGATACGACCTTCCCAGTCTGCAATGGTCTGGGTAATTTCGTCTCCAACTTCACTCTCGCTCGCCACCTGGATATTGCTATCAGCATTGGCTGAATCACTGAGGAGCGCCAAGACACCATCACGACCGATTTCTGCCAGACGAGCAAAATCCGTCGCATAGGATTCACTGGCTGTCTGGTCAAACTTGAAGTCGCCTGTGTAAACAATGCTACCTTCAGCTGTTTTCAGGACTATTCCCAAACTTTCTGGAATGGAGTGAGTTGTACGGAAGAAGGAAACCTCAGTTCCTCCAAAGTCAATCTCCGTATCCTCATCAATCACATGAAAGTCATTGAATTTCTTAACAGCATCATTCCCTTTGACAAAGAGTTTCGCCAACTCGATGGTCAACTCAGAGCCAAACACAGGCACCTTCGCTTCTGCCAAAAGGTAAGGCAGAGCTCCAATGGCATCCGCATGTCCGTGGGTCAAGAAGACTCCAGCGATACGGTCACTATTTTCAAAAAGGTATTCCATATTTGGAATAACGACATCTACCCCTAGTTGTTCATTTTCAGGGTATTTAAGCCCTGCATCCAAAACAAAAATAGAACCATCGATTTCAGCGATGTACATATTTTTCCCATTTTCTCGTACACCACCTAGTGTTGTTAAACTAATATTACTCATTTTTCCTCCGAAACCTTAGTTTATCTTGATTATAGGGTAGGTTCACCCTCTTATTCTAAAAGTCCTCAAACTCTCAGCCGAATCTTTTCCTACCATTATACCATTTTTTTGATTATTTTCAAAATGAAGATAGGTTTTTAACTAGAGATTAGCCACTACTGTGAATCGAATTCTTTTACTTTGACTTCTCTTTTGGGGGCTTCATCTAAGATAATAGAACGATTGTACCATCAAAATTATGGACTTTCTGAATCAATTTGATTTCAGATACCTTTCTCGAACTCTAAATTTTTCTTTTAGTTCAAAAAACTTGCTTTTACCTCTCGACTTGAGAACTATTTCCTACAAAGACATGGTTTATCTACATCCAAAAGCGAAAATTTCCTGTTCGCTACAGAATCTAAAAAATTTTCAGCAATTAGCCACTAAGATAGAGGATAACGTTAGGAAATTTCTTCAAAAAGAAAAAAGACTTAGAAATTCTAAATCTTTTTATCATCTTTAGTTTGGATAGATATAAGTGACGTTACCTAAAAATTCATGAGGATTAAAGAAGCCACGGTAATTTGCAATCTGCTTTTGACGTCTGTAGTTTGCTTCCAATACCTGGATAGAGTTTTCACTTTGAACATCTGTTACATAAGCAACGTGTCCATATTCACCACCATCCCAAACGGCGATTGCTCCTACTACTGGAACACTTCCTGTCTTATAGCCTTGAGCACTCGCGTAGATTGCCCACGTGTTGGCATTTCCCCACCAGTTGCTAGCCCAAGGCGCCAATTCTTTCACACCCCATGTACACTGACCAACAGGGTATGAGTTTCCATAGTTTGTCGGAGTCTTTTCGACAACATCCTCTGTATCTGATACCACGTTCGCAGTGCTAGCTGGAGCACTGTAGGTTGAGCTAGCCTGAGCGGAATCACTCACTTCCAATACATCGCCTGGGTGGATAGTGTCAAAGATGGTTTTTCCATTCAAAGCTGCCAACTCATGCGGATCCATGCCGTTTGCAGTTGCGATGGCATAAAATGAATCACCGTCTTGGACAACGTAAGAGTTCGCGTGCACAGTTTGAGCACCAACTGTAGCTAAAATAGCCGTAGAAGTCAAACCAAGAGTCAGTTTCGTAACTGTTTTTTTCATAACTGGATTCCCCTTATATTTTCTTGATAAGAAAATCATACTTGATTTACATGTCAGTTCGTTTAGAGTTATATTTTAGTCATGTTACAAAAATTTATACTTTTACTACATAAGTTCAATATAAGACAAAGAAAAAGCTGAGATTGGTTACCTCAGCCTCTTTCCATCTATAACTCCATTAAAAAATCATACATTTCTTGCACGGTCCCCAGTGCCATCATTTCTTGATTTTTTACAGTTTGTTTGAGATTTTGGTAAATCTGACTGTCAGCAATTTCCCTTTTCGGCGCTTCTTTATTGACTGTCATGACCCCATCTTTGATTGTCACAAAATCTAGCTCCTCAAATACTTGAATCATCTTGACCAGCAAGATTTGTTGAATATTGAGATAAGCCGCCAAATCCTTTAGCTTGTAGCGAATATCAAACTCTGGAAACTGGTAAATGGTCTTGTACAATTTGGCAAACTGCTCTCTGGTTCCATAACCTGTTAGATAGTAGGCTTTGTCAATGTCGTTCTTGAAATAGACCGCAGAGAAATTTTGTTCCTGAAAAACGGTCTTCAGCAGGGTAATATCCTCGGGAATGGTTTTCACAACAACCGCGTCACTAGTCGCTAGATCTGGCAACTCACCAGAAAAATCCAAGACTGGAACCCCTTCTGGCAAGACTGCATTCTTCCCACGAATGTTAAAGAGTTGAATACCCTCCACACGCGCATCCACCATCATCAACTGGAGGGCAGTTTGACCATTCCATTGATTGACAGACAAGGTAACTGCCAATTCTAGGTTTTTTGTTTGAGCAAACTCTGTCGCCCATCTACCTTGTCCAAAGGCCACCACTTCAAAAGTCGCCTCACCCTTGGAAATTTTCAGCTTGAGATGGGCATTGCCTGCCCCCATGGTACGGGCACTTTCGACCTGAAAATCCTTGATATAAAAGACAGGTTTCTGATTGTCCATTCCAAAGGGTGCCAAGCGTTCAAAACTTTTAACCGTTTCCAGGCTAAGAGTCTCCAAGTCCAACTCTTCATCTAGATTTAACTTATTCTTACCACTAGCATCTGCACCTTTTTCACGGACATAGTCTTCTAAAACCTGAGATAAATCTGAAAGTTTCTCAACTTCCAGCGTCATTCCAGCTGCACCAGCATGGCCGCCAAAGGCGATAAAGAGGTCTCGATGGGGATCCAGAGCTTCAAAAATATCGACCGCTTCCACACTACGAGCACTACCCTTGGCGCGACCTTCTTCTATATTAAGAACGATGACTGTCTGCCCTAGTTCTTCCAACAAACGACCAGCAACGATACCCAGAACGCCAGGATTCCAGCCTTCCTTGGCCAAAACCTGGACCTTTTTCTCAGGATCAACCATGGTCTTAGCTTCTTCATAGATTGACTGAACGATTTCCTTGCGCTCTTCATTTTTCTGGTGAATCATGAGGGCAATCTCATGAGCTTCCTCGTCGTCAAATCCAGTCAGCAAATCAATGGCAGGATTAGGATCATCCAAGCGCCCCAAGGCATTTAAACGAGGGGCAATCTGAAAGCCAACCGTTTCTTCTGTCACTTCATTCGCAGCAATCCCAGCCATGTCTAGCAATTCTTGCAGACCGATGCGCTGGGTATGTCCCAACATTTCCAGACCATATTGAACCAAAATACGGTTTTCATCTGTCAGGCTCACCATATCTGCAATGGTACCGATAGCGACCAAATCAAGCAATTCCACTTGCACTTCTTCTAAAAGGGCGCAAGCCAGCTTGAAAGCCACTCCGCATCCGGCCAAATATTTGAAGGGATAGTCTGCATCCGGATGCTCAGGATGGACAATCGCATAGGCTTCAGGAAGGGTTTCCGGCATGGAATGGTGGTCGGTCACAATGACATCCACTCCCATAGCCTGAGCCAATTCAATGGCCTCATGACCAGCAACCCCATTGTCCACTGTCACAATCAAGGAAATTCCCTCTTGCTCGATAAAGTATTTATAGACACTGGCATTGGGACCGTAGCCATCGGTAAAGCGATTTGGCAGATAAACACGGCACTCGGCGCCCAGCTGTTCCAAACTTTCCTTCACAATCGACGCTGAAGTCATGCCATCCGCATCGTAGTCCCCATAGATGAGAATGTTTTCCCCTTCTTCAATGGCCTGACGAATCCGTTCTACTGCCTTATCCATATCATGGAGCAGATAAGGGTCATGCAAGTCCTCTAAAGAAGGTTCTAAAAACTTCTTTAGACTTTCTTCATTCTGAATCCCTCTTTCAAATAATAACCGAGCCACCTCAGGGCCCAGTCCAGCCTTCTTGGCTATCTTTGTAAAATCCGCATCTTCAACCTGTGGGGCAAACTGCCATTCATAAGTAGGAGTTATCAAAAAAACATCCACTCTTTCTAAGAATTCTATCGTTTCATTATAACATGATTTAGGCATTTTCTCTATCCAGATTGCTTTTTTATAAAATTTTAGTGAATTTTTTTCAGATATGATTTGACAAGAACATTCTTTTGTTGTAGAATCGTGTTATAAAATCTAACACAAAGGAGATCTCTCATGGCTTTAGTAGAATTTAAAAACATCGAAAAATATTACGGAGACTACCACGCACTCCGCGACATCAATCTCCGTTTTGAAAAAGGACAAGTTGTTGTCCTGCTTGGACCTTCTGGTTCTGGGAAGTCCACTCTTATCCGTACTATTAATGGTTTGGAGGCTGTTGACAAAGGAAGTCTCCTAGTCAATGGACACCAAGTAGCAGGTGCCAGTCAGAAAGATTTAGTTCCTCTCCGTAAGGAAGTCGGCATGGTTTTCCAACATTTCAACCTTTATCCACATAAAACAGTGTTAGAAAATGTAACACTTGCGCCTGTAAAAGTTCTTGGAATTGATAAAAAAGAAGCTGAAAAAACAGCCCAAAAATATCTGGAATTTGTAAATATGTGGGACAAGAAAGATTCCTACCCAGCTATGCTGTCTGGTGGACAAAAACAGAGAATCGCCATCGCACGTGGTCTTGCCATGCATCCGGAACTCCTCCTCTTTGATGAACCAACATCTGCCCTTGACCCTGAAACCATCGGAGATGTTCTAGCAGTTATGCAAAAACTGGCACATGATGGGATGAATATGATCATCGTTACCCACGAAATGGGCTTTGCCCGTGAAGTTGCGGACCGCATTATCTTTATGGCCGACGGAGAGGTTTTAGTAGACACGACAGATGTCGATGACTTTTTTGACAATCCAAGCGAACCTCGTGCCCAACAATTCCTCAGCAAAATTATCAACCACGAAAGTGACAAAGTCAAATAAGGAGGCGCCTATGAAAAAGAAATTCTTTTTATACGCATTATTGATTAGCCTTTT
Source organism: Streptococcus oralis (assembly GCA_963515155.1). GTDB lineage: Bacteria > Bacillota > Bacilli > Lactobacillales > Streptococcaceae > Streptococcus > Streptococcus oralis_CW. The sequence continues at coordinate 127,499 of CAUPXG010000005.1, forward strand.
CAGCCTTACTGCTGCCAAACCAGTCCAAGCCGATACCAGTGTGGCAGACATTCAAAAAAGAGGCGAACTAGTTGTCGGTGTCAAACAAGACGTTCCCAATTTTGGCTACAAGGATCCCAAGACCGGGACCTATTCTGGTATCGAAACGGACTTGGCCAAGATGATTGCAGACGAACTCAAAGTCAAGATTCGCTACGTTCCTGTTACCGCGCAAACTCGTGGACCGCTCCTAGACAATGAACAGGTCGACATGGATATCGCAACCTTCACCATCACAGACGAACGTAAAAAACTATACAACTTCACCAGTCCCTACTATACGGACGCTTCTGGTTTTTTGGTCAATAAATCCGCCAACATCAAAAGTATTGAGGACCTAAACGGTAAAACGATTGGGGTTGCCCAAGGTTCCATCACCCAACGCCTGATTACTGAATTGGGTAAAAAGAAAGGTCTAACCTTTAAATTCGTCGAACTTGGTTCCTACCCAGAATTGATTACTTCCCTTCACGCTCACCGTATTGATGCCTTTTCCGTGGATCGCTCTATCCTGTCTGGCTACATTAGTAAACGGACAGAACTACTAGATGATAGTTTCAAGCCATCTGACTACGGTATCGTCACCAAGAAATCAAATACCGAGCTAAACGACTATCTTGATACCTTGGTCACTAAATGGACCAAGGATGGTAGTTTGCAGAAACTCTATGACCGATACAAGCTCAAACCATCTAGCCATACCGCAGATTAAGGAGGACACCCCATGACAGATTTATCATCTTGGACAGCCTATTTTCAGGATTTTGGACAATTTTTTAATGGTTTCCTCTTCACCCTTGCCCTAGCGGTTGGATCCTTTATCCTCGCTATGGTCTTAGGAATCATCTTTGGGGCCATGTCAACCAGCAAACGCCCATTCTTGCGTGTTTTGGCTCGTATCTTTGTCGAATTTTACCAAAATACTCCCCTCTTGGTGCAGTTTGTCATCGTCTTTTATGGTTTGCCTCTTATCAGTGAACACACCATCATGATTCCGATTTATTGGACAGCTGTACTTTGTGTGGGACTCTATCACGGCGCCTATATCGCTGAGGTTATTCGTTCAGGGATTCAGTCTATTCCTAGCGGTCAGATGGAGGCCGCCTTGTCCCAAGGTTTTACCTATATCAGTGCCATGCGCTTGATTATCTTGCCTCAGGCCTTCCGTATCATTCTCCCTCCATTGACCAACCAAATCGTCAACCTCATCAAGAACACCTCTACAGTTGCCATCATCTCTGGAGTAGACTTGATGTTTGTGACCAAATCTTGGTCGGCCCTCAACGGAAACTATATCCCAGCCTTTTTAGGCGCTGCTCTTCTCTACTTTGCTCTATGCTTCCCTGTTGCCCAGTTTGGTCGCAAGATGGAGCAAGCCAACAAAAAAGCCTATTCACTTTAGGAGGTTACTATGGAATCTATTTTAGAAGTTTTGACCCCAGATAACCTAATCTTTATCTTTAAAGGATTTGGCTTGACCCTCTACATTTCTCTGATTGCTATCGTCCTCTCGACCCTTATCGGAACAGTACTAGCCGTCATGAGAAATGGGAAAAATCCTGTCTTACGGATCATCTCCAGCATTTATATCGAGTTTGTACGTAACGTTCCCAACCTCCTCTGGATTTTCACCATCTTTTTGGTGTTTAAGATGAAGTCCACACCAGCTGGTATTACCGCCTTTACCCTTTTTACCTCAGCAGCCTTAGCTGAGATTATCCGAGGCGGTCTCAATGCCGTGGACAAGGGCCAGTATGAAGCAGGAATGTCGCAAGGTTTTACCTCTGCGCAAATCCTCTACTACATCATTCTCCCACAAGCGATCCGCAAAATGCTGCCAGCCATCATTTCTCAGTTTGTAACTGTGATTAAGGATACCAGTCTTCTCTACTCTGTTATCGCTCTACAAGAACTCTTTGGCGCCAGCCAAATTCTCATGGGCCGTTATTTCGAACCAGAGCAGGTCTTCAGTCTTTATATCCTGATTGCCTTGATTTACTTTATCTTTAACTTTACTATTTCTAGCTTGTCTCATAAGCTAGCAAAACGTTGGCAACAAGCCGCAGAATAAAAACGAAATGTGAACTCAAAACAAGGGTTCACATTTTTTGCTATAAATGAAAAAGAGTAACTCAATGCTATGCAAACGTTTTACTTTTTGGTAAAATGACTTTAAAACCATAAAGCAAGGAGAAAAATCATGATCCACGAACTTTGCAAAGAATTCTCTCAACTGGAACAAGTAGAAGCTATTGCTCTTGGTGGTTCTCGTGCAGGACAAGCCTACGATCAAAATTCTGACTATGACGTTTATGTCTATCTAAACTCTTCTATTGATGAGGCGATTCGACGAGATATCTTGAGTAAGTATTGTTCTTATATGGAAATTGGAAACCAGTTTTGGGAATTAGAAGATGACTGCGTACTAAACAACGGTATCGAAATCGAGTTGATTTATCGTTCGCTGGAGTCGTTTGAACAGGAATTGAACTCAACCGTTTTTCAGCACAAAGCTCAAAATGCCTATACAACTTGCATGTGGCATAATCTACTCCACAGCAAGATTTTATACGACCCGAATGGACACTATGCTTTGCTCCAAAGAACCTACCAGATTCCCTATCCACACGAACTCAAAAAACAGATCATCGAAAGGCAACTCCTTTTGCTAGAACAAGCCATGCCTGCCTTCTCTCACCAAATAGAGAAAGCTATCAAACGCCAAGATCTTCTCAGTATGAATCATCGTACGAGTGAGTTTTTTGCTTCCTACTTTGACTTGTTATTTGCGCTCAATGAGCAAACCCATCCTGGTGAAAAACGAATGTTGGAGTACGCAAAGACCAATTGTACACTCCTCCCTAAGCAATTTGAAGAAACTATTCGCAAGTATTTCCAACTACTCTACCAACCACAACAAGGAGAACAAGCGATCGTAACCTTACAAACTATCCTGAAGGAACTAAAAGCCATTTTGCCATAGACCAAAAAGAAAATGTGAACCTCTGTTGCTGTTCACATTTTTATTTGTCGTTGACTGTAAAATTCTAGTCTACTCATATTCAGTTGCCTATTTTTGACTCTCTCTGAAAATCTGCAACTAGGTTAGAAATTGTTCAATTGATTGACGAGCAATCATGAAACCGTTCCTAAAACCGCACTCACAATCACTTACCCTGCTCTTTCATTACTAGTGACAATTTTTCCCTTAGAGTTACTACAAGATTTTTTAGAGATTCTAACAAGAATTACAATATGAATTTTACATATTACCATAGAACACCTCTATAAGAGAAAATCAGAGCTAAAATCAACAAAACATAGAAAGCGATAAAAAGCCATCTCATCTTCACACATAGAGCAATATATTCTCTAATAAAGGCTGATGGGATATAGTAGGCGGCTGTACGGCAACCAAGACCATCTCCCTTCATCCCAATACGGCGAGCATAGGTACTGGTACGAAAAACATGGTAATCATTGGTCACAAAGAGAAAACGTGGACTGGCCACCAGCTTCTCTCCCATTTCTTTTGAGAAGAGAAGATTCTCATAGGTCGTCGTTGAGTCTTCCTCTAGGAGAATCGCTTCTCTCGGAACATCCGTCTCTTCCAGCAAATAATTACAAATTGCCTGAGCCTCGGAAATCTTCTCATCCCCACCTTGACCACCACTTGCGATGATTTTAACATTGGGATTGAGAGACTGGTGATAAGCTTCTACTGCCTTGTCAATGCGACTCTTCAGTAAGGGAGTGACTTTTTCTCCATTCAACAAGCCTGCTCCGTGAATGATGATAAAATCATAATATTTTTTCTTAGGAATGAAAAGATACAGAATGGAATAAAGCAGAAATCCTGCAAAGGCAAAACCAAAAATCAAATACGAATAAATCAAAAAGAAAAAGATAATATTCACTAGATGATTGGTGTAAAACAAGCCCTTGGTATCGCTCACTCGAATCGCCATGATCACAAAAAAGAATAGAATCACGCAGCCTAATCCTAGAGACAAATAATTTGCCTTGGATTTTCCTTCTTTTTTCAATAACACAAATCCATTATAAATAAGGAAAAAACCACTTAGAAAAACTAAAAGAGGCAGCAGGAGAAAAATCCCTGCAAAGAAAACCATGTGCACTTCTTTCTGCCCAGCTTCGTAAAAAAGATTGGCAATAGACATATAAGAAAAAAGCAGAGACAAAAGCAAGAGAGCTGGATTCCAGAGACTACGATTGTCCCTTAAAAACGAAACGAGAAAAAGTAGGACAAAAAATCCTGTGATAAAGTACATAGTCTCCTCCTTTAATGTCTACATTGTACCATAATTATGGCAATAGAAAAAGAGGAGCCTAGTCCTCTTATTTTGCTATTCTTGCTTCTGCATCTGCCACAACCTGAGCCAGACTCATCTGACGAAGTTGATTTTCCATAGCTACTTGGATATCCAGCAATTTCTGATCCAAGACCTTATGAATATTAGCACCTACTGGACAGTTAGGATTGGGATTGTCATGGAAACTAAAGAGTTTGCCAGATTTTCCTAGACATTCGACAGCCTGATACACATCAAAAAGGCTAATATCTTGGAGGTCCTTTATAATCTCGGTACCGCCCGTCCCACGCGCAACTGAAATCAATCCTGCTTTTTTGAGTTGCGACAAAGTCTTACGGATAATGACTGGATTAACTCCGACACTAGCCGCAAGAAAATCACTGGTTACCTTGCTGTCTGTATCCTGCATTGCAATAATAATCATCATATGAGTCGCAATTGTAAATCGGCTTGAAATTTGCATCTTCTTCTCCTTTCATTGATATTTTATTCATCTTTTCCCGTATAAACATTATACCTTTTTTGCTTATCCTGTCAAATATTAACAAATGATTACCTTCTCCATGCAAAAAGTCCTGTATCCCTCTTGGTACCCAGAACAGCGGAGGACATACAAAGACTTATTTTTTTATGCAATTTTACGGACAATCCCTTTTGTTTTATGACTTGACCAAACCGAGCTGATAGACACCCCAGCACCAACTAAGGTAAACACAGCTAACATAGCTAGATTATAAAAATAGTTATCTGGGAAATCACCGCTAAAGATTAATTGATTCACCACTCGGAAAGCAAAGGGAAACTCAACCCCTAGTTTGGCAACGACTTCCATCGCCAAGTCAATTTGATTTACTAGAAAGACAGTAATCACCATCCAAATAGAGGAAATCACAATCCCCTTTCGAGATACCTTTCTTCCAAGGATTTCATATCCTTTAATGGTACAAATCCCCAGAACAATACCCGCTACCATAGCTACATAACCTAGACGAGCGATAAATAGAGCAACTGCTCCACCAATCAAGGCTCCAAGCAACGCACCAACTGCTCCAAGAAGAACATTTTCCTTCTGGTTTTGATAAGAATCCACCTCGATTTGAAGGTTGCTCTTCAGCAATTGATAGCTTTCCTCATTGATAAGGAAAATTGAATCACCTAATTGATAGAGACCAACAGGACCCTCCTGACCACTGTAGGCACAGACTTGGACGAAATGATGGGTTTCAAGGAAGGCAACGAGATCTGTTATGAGCGTCTGTAACTTCTCAATTGTTTTTGATTTGCGCATGGCACCTTTTACAACAAAAGAAACAAGGTACTGGTTGATAGACAAGGTCGACAAGTTTGGAAGAGATTCACTCTTAAACTCATCCCAAACCAATTCGTTTTCTTCTGAATCCGCAGGATTGCCATTCAAACTCACACTGACACAAAGTCGAAACTGATTTTTCACATCAGTTTCTTGCAGGAAAAGTAAATAGCCTGACTGCGTGCCATAAATACTACGCGAATCTTCGTCAAATTGCAAGCCCAACTCCGAGGCAATGGCGTGTAACTCTTCTGGTTTCATTATCTGTCTCCTCTTATTTTGAATATCAATTAGTATGAGATTCAAATTAGTTATATTCCGTTATTCTAACATAAATTTGAGAAGCCGTCAATTCGTATCCAGTTCGACTTATCGCGAAACAGCAGCAGTCACTAGACTATCTGATTTCTAGCTAGAAGTCCTCTTAAAACCAATCTTTCTTGTCTCTTTCCATCCAGAGTTCAACATCCTGATCATAACCTTCTTGTTCACTAATCTGACCTAACAATTCATGGTTATGAGTGTGGTGAATTCCATTTACCAAACTTTCATAGTAGACCTGAAAATAGGGGAGCTTCAAATCTTTAGCCAACTGCAATTCAGCTTCTACATCATAATCCACTCGACGAAAATCAACATCAGACAAACCTGCCTCATCAAACTCTAAGATCATATACTGGGCCCGCAGGTCCTTACGCAACTTCGCATCTAGAAAGAAAGGTTGTCCAATGGAACCTGGATTAAGAATCAACTGTCCATCACTTCCGTAACGAAGCAACTGTTGGTGGATATGGCCATATACTGCGATAGAGGCGTGTGGATTCGTCACCAATCTATCAAAATCTTCTTGTTTTCCCGTATGGATCAATTCTCTTCCCCAGTTTTTATCAGGGAGATGGTGAGTGATTCCCACCATCAAATCACCAAACTGACGATGAACTTGCATAGGTTGATTGTTGAGGTTTTCGATTTCTTCAGGGCTGACCTCCTCTAAGATGTACTGACTTTGACGCAGGAGATAACGATGGCTCGCTTTTGTAGGGTCTAACTTGCGATGCAGGCCTCGCCAGAGACTATTTTCCCAATTACCAAGAACTCTTACTGTAATAGGCAAGCTAGCTAAGAGGTCCAAGATCCTTCTACGTCCTGTTCCTGGCATCAGAATATCCCCTAAAAGCCAGTATTGGTCTACCTCTGCCGCTTTAGCATCAGCCAGAACAGCTTCCAAAGCTGTCGTATTTCCATGTATGTCTGAAAGAACTGCTATTTTGGTCATTCTTTCTCCTCATTCTCTCTTACTTCTTTTGTTAGTATTATAGCAGAAAACACTCGAAAAGATCACTATCACTGATCACTGGATTAAATTGTAAGAGCCTCCAAATCGTGCTATAATATAAGTAGAGATTTCCCCTTCATTTAGGATTATGTGGTCTACAATATCTCTCAATTTTTCCAGATTGGAGGACTATTGCCATGCGGAATTATCTTAAGTATATCCCATACTACCTTGTCACTTTCTTTTTTTACTGGCCACTCTATGAGCTCCTCTCTCTACTCATCTCTGATCCATATACACTGAAGGGACTGTACATTTACAACATCATCCTCTTTTCACCTCTGGTAACCTTTATCGTATCGCTACTTTATAGCTATCGATTTCATTTCTCACTTTGGTGGCTACTCGGTATTGGTCTGGTCTTTTGCTTTACCATCATCACCTTTGGTGAGTTCATCCTGCTTTACTTCCTAGCCTATGAGCTCTTTGCCCTACTTGGGTTGGCTGCTGGTGTGGGAATCAAGCATGTCTTCCAGCGAGAGAAAAATAAAAAAATTATACAAAAACCTTGAAAATTCTCGCAATCATGCTATAATAATGCATAGAGACAAGTCACTTAGTCCCTTTCTACTAGAGAGTGCGTGGTTGCTGGAAACGCATAGAAAGCCTAAACTGATACTACTCTACTGACTTTTATGCAAACATAAAACGGTGGCTACGTTAAAGCCAATCAGAGGTGTCCCTCTTTTTTGAGGAACATGAATGAAGGTGGAACCACGTTGCGACGTCCTTTTAGGATGTCGTTTTTGTTTTGTCAGAAGGAGGAAGAATGATGCTTTATATGATTGGCGGATCGCCTTGCAGTGGAAAGTCAACAATTGCCTCACTTCTTGCTAGACAGTATCAACTACTTCATATCAAACTGGATGATTTGGTAGAAAAGATGATGAGTCAAGCAAGTGAAGACTCACAGCCAATTTGCCTTCTTAGGCAGGATAGAAATCCAGAACAAATCTGGATGAGAAATCCAGAAGAGATGGCAGATGAAGAATGGCGCTTTTATGAAGAGATTTTTCCTTATGTAAAATCTTACTTGATAAAGAATCAAAACAGACCTCTCTTGGTGGAGGGAGCAGGACTTTTGCCTCACTTGGTAAAGAAGCTTGAATGTCCAGCATCTTCCTATCTATGCTTGACTCCGACAGCTGATTTTCAAAAAAAGCATTATATACAGAGAGAATGGGTTCCTTATGTCTTAGAGGGTACAACCAACCCCGAGCAAGCTTTTGAAAACTGGATGCAACGAGACATTCTTTTTGCTCAAATGGTTCGTAAGGAAGCGGTGAGATTAGGCTATCCTAGCATCGTAACAGATGGTAGTCAATCAGAGAATCAGACTGCGGAAGAAGTTGCTCGGCTCTTAAAATTGTCCAACAAAAATAGAATAAATATTTAAGGAGAAAACCATGATTAAGATTACTTTCCCAGATGGCGCTGTTCGTGAATTCGAATCTGGCGTTACTACTTTTGAAATTGCCCAATCTATCAGCAATTCTCTAGCTAAAAAAGCTCTCGCTGGTAAATTCAACGGCAAACTCATCGACACGACTCGTGCTATCACTGAAGATGGAAGCATCGAAATCGTGACACCTGATCACGAAGATGCCCTTCCAATCTTGCGCCACTCAGCTGCCCACTTGTTCGCCCAAGCAGCTCGTCGCCTTTTCCCAGACATTCACTTGGGAGTTGGTCCAGCTATTGAAGATGGTTTCTACTATGATACGGACAATCAGGCTGGTCAAATCTCCAACGAAGACCTGCCTCGTATCGAAGAAGAAATGCAAAAGATCGTTAAAGAAAACTTCCCATCTATTCGTGAGGAAGTAACCAAAGATGAAGCGCGTGAAATCTTCAAAAACGACCCTTACAAGTTGGAATTGATTGAAGAACACTCTGAAGACGAGGGTGGTTTGACCATCTACCGTCAAGGTGAATACGTGGACCTCTGCCGTGGACCTCACGTCCCTTCAACAGGCCGCATCCAAATCTTCCACCTTCTTCATGTAGCAGGTGCTTACTGGCGTGGAAATAGCGACAACGCGATGATGCAACGGATCTACGGTACAGCTTGGTTTGACAAGAAAAACTTGAAAAACTACCTTCAAATGCGTGAAGAAGCTAAAGAACGTGACCACCGTAAACTTGGTAAAGAGCTTGACCTCTTCATGATTTCACAAGAAGTCGGACAAGGTTTGCCATTCTGGTTGCCAAACGGTGCGACTATCCGTCGTGAATTGGAACGCTACATCGTAGACAAGGAGTTAGCTTCTGGCTACCAACACGTTTACACTCCACCACTTGCTTCTGTTGAACTCTACAAGACTTCTGGTCACTGGGATCATTACCAAGAAGACATGTTCCCAACTATGGACATGGGTGACGGGGAAGAATTTGTCCTTCGTCCAATGAACTGCCCACACCACATCCAAGTCTTCAAACACCATGTTCACTCTTACCGTGAATTGCCAATCCGTATCGCTGAAATCGGTATGATGCACCGCTACGAGAAATCTGGTGCCCTCACTGGTCTTCAACGTGTACGTGAAATGTCCCTCAACGACGGTCACCTCTTTGTCACTCCAGAACAAATCCAAGAAGAATTCCAACGTGCCCTTCAGTTGATTATCGATGTTTATGAAGACTTCAACTTGACTGAATACCGCTTCCGTCTCTCTCTTCGTGACCCTCAAGATACTCACAAGTACTTTGACAACGATGAGATGTGGGAAAATGCCCAAACCATGCTTCGTGCAGCACTTGATGAAATGGGTGTTGACTACTTTGAAGCTGAAGGTGAAGCAGCCTTCTACGGACCAAAATTGGATATCCAAGTTAAGACAGCTCTCGGAAAAGAAGAAACCCTTTCGACTATCCAGCTTGACTTCTTGCTTCCAGAACGCTTCGACCTCAAATACATCGGGCCTGATGGTGAAGAACACCGTCCAGTTATGATTCACCGTGGTGTTATTTCAACCATGGAACGCTTCACAGCTATCTTGATTGAGAACTACAAAGGTGCCTTCCCAACATGGCTTGCACCACACCAAGTAACTCTCATCCCAGTTTCTAACGAAAAACACGTAGACTACGCATGGGAAGTGGCTAAGAAACTCCGTGACCGCGGTGTCCGTGCAGATGTAGATGAGCGCAATGAAAAAATGCAGTTCAAAATCCGTGCTTCACAAACAAGCAAAATTCCTTACCAATTAATCGTTGGTGACAAGGAAATGGAAGACAGAACTGTCAACGTTCGTCGCTATGGCCAAAAAGAAACACAAACTGTCCCAGTTGATGAGTTTGTAGCAGCTATCCTAGCTGATATCGCCAACAAATCTCGTGTTGAGAAATAAAATGATCACAGTCTGAGAAACATTTTTCAGTAAGAAAAAGCAACAACCGAAATAGTTGTTGCTTTTTTATATTTTATTTAACCTGAGCTAGTAGTGACTGGTTAAACCACCACAAATGGTATCCTCATCAACAATCCTTTCTATCCATTAACTTTTGGATATAGGATATCCTCCCAAGATTTGCTTCCATGAGTTAGATAAGGTCAATATCCTCAATCCTTATCTGCTTCATTTTCTTTTACGAGATCTTTTTGTGAATCCTTTTCAGAGAGTTTTTGATCGATATACTTGTTAATGGTTTCATAAAATTCCTTGGTCGTATCACTGTCTAATTTTGTCGAATTATGGACTTGATTGACTTTTAATTGAACAGATTGAATCCCGTAAGAGGCTTGTTTTTGATGGATCGTTTCTAATTCTTCGTCTGAAATCGGGTCTCCAACAACCGTCAAGACCAATTCATTGTTCCTTGACTTGTAGACTTGATTAATGACCGTATGATTGGCGAACTCTTTTGCTACAAACTGTTTGATTCCTTCTTTTCGCGCTTGATCTATCGTCAGAGTGACTGCTGAATAACAGGCTGGAAGAACCAATAATACAATTAAGGATGTCAAGCCAATTTTCATTTTAATGTTTAGCTCTTTAAATGAACTTAAGGGAGATTTTCTCATCAAAATTCTTGTTCCAACAATGTTGGCTAGCATGATAAAGACACAGTTGATCAAGAAAAGATAGAGAGCCCCAAATAAAAATCGTACATTTCCATTAGCTAAACCATAGCCTGCAGTACAGATAGGCGGCATCAGAGCTGTTGCAATGGCTACTCCTGGCACGATATTGTTTGCTTCTTTTTTCCTTGACCCAATGACACCTGCTATCCCACCAGCAATAGCAATGAGAACATCCCAAATGGTTGGAGAGGTTCGTGCAATCAGTTCGCTACTTGCATAAGATAAGGGAGAAATCCAGAAATACAGCGTCGAGACAAGCAAGCTGACCAATACTTGAGTAAATAAAACCTCTAGAGATTGCTTGATTAAACGGGTATCAAAAATAGCTAAACCAAATCCGAGTCCAACAATCGGTGTCATAAGAGGGGAAATCAACATGGCTCCAATAATGACAGCTGTTGAATTCATATTTAAACCTATAGAGGCAATAAAAATCGCACACATCAAAATCACTGTATCTCTTAATCGAACATGAAGATCATCATATAATTTCTCACGGTATTCACGTGTTGAATAGTTTCTGGTCATTGGTTACTCCTTTTATTTCATATAATCTTGTTTCTGCTTGGATGATGGTAGAGAGACTTCTGTTCAATCTTACATATTTTTCTTCTCACCTGTTATGTTTTTGAAAATTATCCTTTAAGCATCCGTCAGTCTATCCTTAACATTATATCAAAAATTTTACAGTCTTTCTCTGAAGAAATCTATCAATTGAACAGATAGAGAAGGAAGAAATTTTTGTTTTCTTATACGAAAAAGAAAAAAACGGTATCTCCTCTGAAAGAAGATGCCGTTTTAATCTTTAAATATGATTGGTGTGTTCGACAATCCATTGCTTCATTTTTATTTTCAATCAGAGGCCATAGATCCCAAACGTGATGATGGTTAGAAGAAACCCCTTGATCCAGTTGCCGAATAGTTGTGTTCCAGTCCCGTCAAAGTATAGACGTTACCCATCCACTACCGTGTGTTTGGTTTTCAATTTTGCATCATGCAATCCGACCAAGGTGTTGCGATCCCCAAGGTAAGCCCGAAAATTATGGCTACTAAGATAGAGTATCCACTATAATCTAGGATTCCTCCGTCAAAATAACTTTCTTTCATTTTTGCCTCTTTTATTTTTTGACTATATTCTAGTCGTTTCCTAGTGTAACATTTTTTACATCTGGACAATCTTACGGTAACTTCTAGACGTTATCATGAAAATAGAGATATAGACTAGAACAAAAATTCCACAGATGGATAAGGTTATCATCAACTATGCTTACTCAATCATCAGATTCCTATTGGAAAATTTGATGCGAACGGTTGTTCCTATCCCAACCTCAGACTCGATACGAATCTGGTGGCCGAGCTCTTCAGAAATTTTCTTGGATAGGTAGAGGCCAAGTCCAGATGATTGCTGGGTCAAACGGCCATTGTAGCCTGAAAAACCACGTTCAAAGACTCGGAGGACATCACTGTTTTTTATCCCAATCCCCGTATCCTTGATACAGAGCTCCTGGCCTTCCATATAAATCTCTAGCCCACCTTCCTTGGTGTACTTGAGACTGTTTGAGAGGATTTGTTCAATGACGACCAACAACCACTTCTTATCGGTCACGATGATTTTGTCAAGGTCATGGAGATTGACCGTCAGTCCTTTTTGGATAAAGAAAAGGGCATACTTGCGAACTACTTCCTTCACCAGATCCTCCACTTGAACCTTTTCAAATACCAAGTCATCGTGGAAGCTTTCTAAACGAAGATACTGCAAAACCAGGTTGGTATAGGAGTCAATCTTAAAGATTTCCTGTTCCAGTTGCTGCTTGACCTCCCTATCAGAGACTTCTGCTACTAAAAGGCGACTCGCTGCAATGGGCGTCTTGATCTGGTGAACCCACAAGGTATAGTAGTCCAGCAAATCTGTCAGCTTGCTCTGGGCTTCCGACTTCTTTTGATACAATTCAGACTCACGCTCTTCGAGTTTTTCTACTAGCGCACATTCCAGAGGAGACTTTGGGTCTCTCTCAGCATAGAGTACTTCCTGTCGGTAAACCTGAGCTTCTGCAAATATATCCCAAGCCAAAAATAAGAAGGTCAAAAAACTACTGAGCAGAAAGAAATAAAGAAAATAAGTTCCTAGACTAGTAAATAAAAACTGAAAGAGAAGGACGAGAAAGCCTAATGAAAAAATATAGGTAAAAACGCGACTGCGAGAACGCAGATAGGCTAGAAAAAATGATTTCCAATCAAGCATGTTTCAGTCCGTATCCTATCCCTTTCTTAGTTTCGATAAAGCCAGCTAATCCTTGTTCCTCCAACTTTTTGCGCAAGCGAGCAACGTTGACAGACAAGGTATTGTCATCAATGAAAAAGTCGCTGTTCCAGAGTTCCCGCATCAGGTCATCACGCGCCACGATATTGCCAGCATGTTCAAACAAGACCCGCAAAATTTGAAATTCATTCTTGGTCAAACTCAGGACTTCCCCCTGATAGTGCAGGTCCATAGACTTGGTATTGAGGATCACACCCGCATACTCCAGCAGACTTTCATCTCGGCCAAACTCATAGGAACGGCGCAACAAGCCCTGAACCTTGGCAAGAAGCACCTGCTGGTCAAAAGGCTTGGTCACAAAGTCATCTGCCCCCATATTGATCGCCATGACGATATCCATCGCTTGATCTCTCGAAGAGAGAAACATGATGGGCACCTTAGAAATCTTACGAATCTCCTGGCACCAGTGATAACCATTAAAGAGTGGCAAACCAATATCCATGAGGACCAAATGAGGTTCTGACTGAACAAAAAGGCTCAATACTTCCATAAAATCCTCTACCAAAACGACCTCAAACCCCCACTCAGAGAGTAGTTTACCAACTTGTTGCCGAATAACTTGGTCATCTTCTACTAGTAAAATCTTGTGCATGCGCTCCTCCTTTGTTATTTCTCAAAGTATCAAAACCCTTCATATCAGATTTACGGATCAGTATCTCATACTGTTTAGCAGCCTATTTCCCAAATTCAGATCAGAAAACAGATGCTAAATAGAGAACATTCCCACTGATATCATACCTTATTTTTAACTATAGTTCCAGCCTTATCCTATATTTCCCTTTTTTGTGCTTATTTAGTCCGTGTTTCTTTTACTTAAGGAATAGATTTAAAATGAGTAATCTTATCAAAGTAAATGCCTTGTAAGCTTATGTAACTCTTCTGTTTATAAATGTAATTGCTTTAAACCAATTTATTCATCCTTCTTATTGACAAGCTAGCCATGATTTGTTAGAATATGAATGAACAGATAATTTTATTCATTCATTCATTCATAAAATAAAGGAGGTTAAATCCTATTGGACAAAAAACAATCTTTAAAGACAGCAGCCTATGAAGTTTTTTCGAAAAAAGGTTACAAGGCAACAAGTATTTCAGAAATTGCTAGGCAAGCTGGTGTTGCAGTTGGTTCTTTTTATAACTATTACGAGAGTAAAGAAGCCATTTTTCTAGACATCTATATAGATGAAAACAACCGTGTTCGCCAAGCTATGATCGAAGAACTGGATTGGGAAATTGACATGATCGACCTCATTGGTCAACTATTTGCTCAGTCCAGAACTCTCGTTTCTTCCAATAAAATCCTTGCAGAATGGTACAATCCTGCCATCGCAGATGAGTTGCACAGCTACTATTCCTCGGAAGAAGGCAAAGTCGCAAATCCTTTTCATCAGTTTCTAGTTAAAACTTTTACAAATCGTATGCAGGCTGAAGGGTACTCGCCAGAAAAGATTCAAGATATTTTACAGGTTTATAATCTGTTTTACTATATGGATATGCATATCACTGAAAAAGATTTTCCAGATATTGGCAAAACTGTCGAAATACTTGCAACCAACTTCATTAAAGGAATTCTAAAATAAAGAATGGATTTCTTTATTTTTTAAAAAGATATGAATGAATTGTTATATAGTTCATTCATAAAATTAAGAACAGGAGTCATAAAAAATGAAAAGAGGTAAAAAAATGTTTATTATCATTCTATCAACACTTGGAGCGCTATGTATTATAACTTGGGGTGCCATTGCTTATCTTGGACGAAGCCAGACATTATCGATAAAATCCATTGAAAACCCCAGCGGAGATCTATATTTAATTCATATCACAAAACCGAGTCATCAAATCTGGAAAGCTGGGGCTTATGCTAAGTTTGCACTCCCTGATACCTCGTCTACTGCTAGTAAATATGAAGCTAAGGGAGAGCAAACCAGTCGATGGCTAACCATTGCCTCCACACCTGATGAAGATGAAATTCTCATTTTGACTCATAATAGTGGAAGCAACTTTAAGAACACCTTGACACATTTACCGGCTGGCAGTGAGATTGAGATGAGTTGGTTGGATTCCTCTTTGACTGTTAAAGATACGAATAAGCCACTAGTTTGCTTTGCATCTGATGTCGGCATTTCTGCTCTACGCCCCCTTATCAAAGAATGGGCTGGTAAATGTCCGATTATTCTCAACCATTTTGACAAAGGAGTTACTATTTTCGATAATGAGATGAAAGAACTGGCTCAAAAAACACCGAATTTTACTTATAAAACTAGCGAGGAACTTTCTCAAAGTCAAGAATTTTTAAAAAGTGCTATTGATGAATACGGCAATCAAGCCAGCTATCTCATCACAGGTCAGCCTGATGATGTAAATGAGATGAAGAATTTTTTAAAGGAAAATGGGATTGATAGCAAAAACATACAAGTAAGCTCGTTTAGAGGTTTGAAATAGGAGTAATCTATCTTCTATATATTTCAATCAAACCCTACTAGGTCATTCGAACAAGCCTACTAGCTAATTCTAGGTAAATGTGGTAGGATAAACATAGAGAAAGGAGCTTTTATGGCCAATATTTTTGACTACCTGAATGATGTAGCATACGATTCCTTTTATGATCTCCCCGTGAATGAGTTAGACGTTCTTGCCCTGACTGAATTAACCTACCTTGCTTTTGATAATGTAGTCACCCAAGAACCAAAGCGTCTCATAGATCTTGCATCTCAAATCCCTAGAGACACGACGATGCTGACCAATAAGAACCGTCTCCAATTGTTAGATCAGCTCGCTCAACACAAACGCTTTAAAAATTGCAAGCTCTCAGACTTTATCAATGATATCGATCCTGAATTGCAAAAACAGTTTGCAGCCATGACTTATCGTATCAGTCTCGATACCTATTTGCTTGTTTTTCGTGGGACGGATGATAGTATCATCGGTTGGAAAGAAGATTTCCATATGACCTATATGAAGGAAATTCCAGCTCAAAAACATGCCCTCCAGTATTTACAGGACTTTTTTGCTCAATATCCTAACCAAAAGCTTGTCCTAGCAGGACACTCAAAAGGAGGCAATCTAGCTGTCTATGCTGCCAGTCAACTTGATCCAAACTTGCAGAAAAATATTATCTCTGTCTATACTTTTGATGCACCTGGACTTCACAAGGAACTAACCAAAACACCAGGCTATCAAAACATGATGGAAAGAACGAAAGTATTTATCCCACAAGGGTCTATCATCGGGATGATGCTGGAAATTCCAGATAAAAAAATCGTCGTTCGAAGCACTGCCTTAGGCGGTCTTGCCCAGCATGACACCTTTAGTTGGCAGATTGAAGACAAACACTTTGCCCAACTAGACGAGACCAATAGTGACAGCCAGCAAGTTGATACTACCTTCAAGGAATGGGTTGAAACAGTTCCTGATACGGAACTGCAGCTCTACTTTGACCTCTTTTTTGGAATCATTCTTGATGCAGGCATCTCCTCTATCAATGATCTTTCTTCCTTCAAGGTCATTGAACACATTCACCATCTCTTTGTCCAAGCTCAATCCCTCACTCCCGAAGAAAAAGAAACCATGGGACGATTAACCCAACTCTTGATTGACACCCGCTACCAAGCTTGGAAAAATCGAGAATAGACAAAAACCAACTAATCTAATGATTAGTTGGTTTTTTGTTTAAGAAACTAATGGATACTACTTAGAATTTCTTGTATAGAGTTAGTCTTCTTTTTTCTTGCGAGACACAAGTCCAAATCCGCTCATCAAACCAAGTACTCCTAGAGCTGCCAAAGCCGAATGATCTTCCGTACCAGTATTAGGTAATTCTTTGGTTGCTTTAGTAGCTGGAGATTGCTCAATCGGTTTTTGTTGAGGGGTAGTAACAACTTTTTCGTAGACGTGTTCTGTGTCGCCGTTTGGAAGTTTCTTAGTCTCTACGAAGCGGTAACCTG